>CAILON010000361.1 GCA_903835865.1 uncultured beta proteobacterium | reverse complement strand
GACGGCGCTGAGCTTTGCGTGTCTGTTTTGCGTAAACCTTCTAATATAGGAACGGATCATTCATATGACCCTGTCCATGTCACATATAGCTTTTCGTTGATTACCTCAAGTGGCATCAAGCAAGAACTTGCTAAGCATGAGGAGGGATATCGTTTTTCTAAAGATCAACAAGACTACGTTTCATTGCCGGATCGTCCGCTTGCGACAAATTGGAAGCCGATGGGGTGGTCTTTGGATGAACATTCGTATTATTTTACGCGCAGTCAGGGCTTGCCTATTGATGGGCCAGGAGCAAATGCTCAGATTGATTTATGGAGTTTGGATATTGCTTCAGGTATTTTGAAGCAAGTTTTAAACGTCGGAGATATTGCTCATTTTTTGGATAGTGCTTCTATTCTTGATGTTGATGTCCCAAATCAGCGCATTATTGTTTTAAAAGATGGGTTGGTTTGGGTTGAGTCATTCTCTGCAAAAGTTATTTCTACGCTACCTTCGACTCCTTTTTCCTTAAAGGAAGTGGAAGGATTGGGCGATACGGAATCGTATGAATTTAACAATGATGGGTCGGGCGTTATCGTGAAAGCTCAGCGGGAAGTGCCGTATGGAAGCGGAGAGATGGTTCAGTATGGTCCGGCAACGTTCGATATTGCCACGGGGAAGTATATAAAGTAGTAGGACGATTAGTAAAGTAATGTATACTGCTCAATATATGAATCAAGAAAAAATGCAAAACGTGTTGCTTGGTGTTTTGATGGTTGGATTAGTTCTTGTTGGTGGTGGAATGTATTTGTTTAGTACGCAGTTGCAATCAGTTGCGACGAGCGTGAAGGGGATTCAGGGGAGTGTTGCTCAGTTGCAGGTGGTGAAGCCTGTGGTCGCGACTCCGATTAAGCCAGTAATAAACGCGATCAATCCGGTTCATTTGGGAAAAGAGATGGATCGACTTGCGCCGGCAGGGTTTGAGGGATCTTTTGCGAGCCGTTGTGTCGGTGAGATTCAAAGCGCTGCACAACAAGATTATGTTCCGTATTGCATCGGGACGACGCAACTAGTGTACACGAGCGCAGGTAGCGATTTTGTGATAAGCCAAGTCGCAACTCCGGATCTTCTTCATGCTGTTTTTCTAGAATCTATCGATAAAGGTAGCGTTCAGACTGTTTATCAGGGGCTTGTTCCGCCGCTCTCCGTCGGTGCCGCTACGGATGTTGTTTTCGCGTTCGGACTAAATTCATGTTTTAGCGGTACATGTGATGATGGACCTACCTTGAATTTTGTTGACTTCAATATTCTACTGAAAACAATCCGTAATCTATCAAATTTTCCCATGACTTATAAGGATTTTGTTTGGGGAGATCAGGGAAAAGCACTCTATATCAGCAGCGCATGTGGAGCTGGTGGTTGTGTCGCAAATCCTATTTTTATGTATGACCTGGCAAAGGATCAGGCGAGTTCGGTTACGACCGAAAAGGCGGCGGGAATTGTGGGATCGCGGGATGAAAATGGAAAAATACTTGCTTATTGGTCTGGACTTCGTTGGGATGAGCAGCTTGGTTTTTCCGTTGATCTGAACCATGTGAATGGATCTGTGGCTCATATACAATTTCATTCGGATGGGATTATCTCTTCAGAGAATTAGATAAGTGGAAATTTGACCTGCCTACAGGTTTGGTCAGAAAGAACGAAAAATGCGCTGTAACAAGCGCATTTTTTACTATTTTGATTTACGATTGTTTTGGATAACAATTATTCCGTACCCTTTACATTATAATGAAATTGTGCTATACTACTTCGTTAAATCACTTGATTTATCGCTTGTCATAATTATGTGAATGATTGGAATTGAATGTTAGTGAGGTTTGAAATTTGATAATTATTATCTATTAATTTCCTCCTT
>CAILON010000360.1 GCA_903835865.1 uncultured beta proteobacterium | reverse complement strand
TTGAGCGTGCCCTGAAAATTAATGAAAGTTACTTAGATGCATACCTTAATTTCGGAAATGCTCTCAAGAAGGCTAAACAATACAGTGCTGCAATCGATTGTTTTCAACATGCACTCAAAATAAATCCCGAGAATGCGAAAACTTTTTATTCAATGGGAGAGGCTTATTACGATATAGGCGATAGTGCTTTAGCAAAAACTTATTACGCGAAATCGTTAGATCTGAATGCAAATGATCTGGAAGCACAATATGCATTGGCCATTGCCCAAATCCCGAAGGTCTGTAAAAGCCAAGATGAGATGTCGGAGTCCAGAAAATCTTTTTCCAAAAGGGTGGAATTCCTGGAGACTACCCCCCATCTAGAAAATAATCCCGTAATAGCAAGCGCTCTGATTGCTCGCCATCCTTTCTATCTTGCCTATCAGGATGAAGATAATGAGCCACTACTTTCGAGGTATGGACTAGTTTGCGTCCGCCAAGCGAAAATAATTCAAGAAAGTCTCAATAAAGACAAGCAAATTGCCAAAGAAAATAGAAAAAATCGCATTGGAATCGTGAGTAACTATTTTTATAACCATCCGGTATGGCATGCCATTACCAAGGGATGGGTAATGCATCTTGATCCAACCCTGTTTGAAATCCATATCTTCAATACGAATGGCACTGAAGATGCAGAAACAGAATTGGCCAAATTAAATGCGACCACTTATCTAAATTGCGGCCATAGGGTTCAACAGGCGGCCCAAATCATTGCAGATCGTGATCTAGATGTGCTCCTTTATCCCGAGATTGGAATGGATACAACCACTAAGGCGCTTGCTTGCTTGCGCTTAGCACCTATCCAAGTGGTCAGCTGGGGCCACCCTGAAACCACTGGCTTACCCACTATTGACTATTACCTCTCTGGGCAATTTTTAGAGCCAGAAGGAGCCAAGCTGAATTACTGCGAAGAACTGGTAGAGCTACCCAACTTGGGAACCTATTTTCTGCATCAGGAAATTCAAGCCACTGATATCGACCTTGAAAGCTTAGAGTTAGATCCGAATTCGCCCATTTTCATATGCGCTGGTTCGCCGACAAAGTACACCCCCGTTCACGATCAAGTTTTTGTTGAGATCGCCAAAAGACTTGGCGATTGCCAGTTTATTTTTTTCATGTTTGATGAGCATACATTTACGATTGTGATGGATCGACTTCATCAATCGTTCAAGAGCGCAGGCCTCGATCCAGACAAGTTTATTCACTATGCTCCATTTCTAAAAAAAGAGGCATTCTTTGGCTTGATGCAAAAAGCAGATCTGTACTTGGATACGATTGGTTTCTCCGGTTTCAACACAGCTATGCAGGCTCTTGAATGTCATTTACCGGTTGTCACCATAGAGGGAAATAGATTGCGTGGTCGACTTGCTAGTGCAATCCTTCACAAGATGGGTTTGCCTGAATTAATCTGCAAAACGGAAGCTTCTTACATTGATTTGGTAGTAAAGTTAATTCAGAATCCAGAGTTGCTAAGCTCTTATAAAGCAGCAATTGCAAAGTCTAAGATGCATTTGTTCAATGATCTAGAACCCATTATGGCCTTAGAAAAATTTCTCATTAATAAGACCAAAAAATCGCCAACACGCATTCAGCAATGTTTCAAAAGCCCAAAATCCAAATTCTTCACATTCTTGCAGAGACAATCCTCTCCAAGAGAGAGACAAAACTTCAATCAAAGATTT
>CAILON010000359.1 GCA_903835865.1 uncultured beta proteobacterium | reverse complement strand
CAGAAGCCCTCTACCGGCTTACCAGAAGCTTTAATGCCATCAACTACGATCTTAGTCCATTGCGGCTCAATACCAATTACCACTACACCTGCGACATTCGGATTACAGCCGGTTCCAATTAAGGTACGGAAATGTAAATCTAAGTCAGCGCCAAATTGCAAGCGCCCATAGGAATGAGGGATAGCTTGAGTACCTTTAATGTTATTTGCTACCGCTTCGCATGCTGCATTGGATAAATCATCTAACGGCAAAATTAACACGTGGTTACGAACACCCATGCGGCCATTTTCACGGCGGTAACCCATGAAGGTCGCGTCTTTCAAATTAATCATCTTATTTTCTTTCTAAATGGATTGGTAAATGTTGGCTTGAATTACCAGCGCTTAGTTTTTACATTCTGAACATGGAGATGCTCACCTTTTTTGATAGGGGCTACTACCTTGCCGATATCAACTCCATACTTCATCACCGTATCACCAGGCTTAAATTCATTTAATGAAATTTTGTGGCCAATAGGGATATTGCTCTCGGCTTTCATATTGAGAGTTAAATCTCCATCCATTACCCAACCAATCAAATCATCTCCAGCTTTTACACCTTCAACCACTACTACACCTACGCCATCTCCTGGCTCATGCACGACAAAATGGATCATTACCTTCTCCTCTTTAATCTTGTTTAACTACTAAACACCCCATGACTGGCGGATGCCAGACTGAATTTCTTCTACTACCACTTCAGAAACATTTACGCCGTCTTTAAACCCAGTTGCACGTTGCTTGAAACGGCGTTGACCAGGTAGGCGCGTTCCAGCATCGGCTGCTAGAGTCTTCAAAAAATCATGCATTTTTTTGGCAAATACCTGGCTTCCTGCTAAGCCTGGGTCAATCGTCAACAGAAGTTGCCCAATACGAGGGCGATTGCCTTTGGCATCAAAGAAGGAGTCAGCCTCATATGAGAATCTACTGCCCGACAGACCCACTACGAGAAGCTCAATAATCAAAGCAAGCAATGCACCCTTATCGCCACCCAATGGAACCATTAACCCCTTTAAACCTTCTTGAGGATCTGTTGTAGGCTTACCATCAGCTGTTAATGCCCAACCCTCAGGAATGGATTCGCCCTTTTTGGCAGCCACCAATAATTTTCCGCGCGCAACAGCAGACAATGACATGTCAATGACCAATGGATCGCGATTAGTGACTGGAAACGCTGCGGCCAGAGGATTGGTACCAAAGATTGCTTTGCTGCCACCAACCATCGGCATTGCAGCGGGCGTATTACCAAATAAGAGTGAGATATAACCTGCTCTCGCTGCTGCTTCAGCAAAATGACCAGCCACGCCGAAGTGATGGCTATTGGTAACAGCCACTAATCCAACGCCTGATTTAGATGCTATATTCACTGAGAGGTCAGTAGCAAAACGAAGTGCTGGAAAGGCAAGGCCGTCACATGCATCTACCAATGCTGCGGAAGTCTTAAAGGGGCGTACTTTAATTTTTGGCGCTAACTCTACGCGGCCATTTTTAGCATGACCTGCATATTGTGCGACACGAGCAAGGCCATGCGATGCTAATCCATCCATTTCCGCTAGAGCTAAAAACTGTGCAGTCTCAAAGGCAGCCTTCTCACCAATGCCAGCAGCCTCTAGACCAGCAGACGCCAACTGAACCATCTCTTGATAGGATAAATTCATCTTAAGCCCCTAAGAACCGATTAACTTCATCGGCAATCATTTGACTAACACGCTCATTACTCTCATGAGTAACACCCGCAATATGTGGTGTCAAAATGAGATTCTCAATTCCCGCAAAATGACTTAAGTCTTTTGCAGGTTCTGTAAAAAATACGTCCATCGCTGCACCACCAAGCATCCCAGAGCGCAGACGCTCAGCCAAAGCCTGCTCATCAACAATGCCGCCGCGTGCAGTATTAATCAGGCATGCGCCCTTTTTCATTTGATCTAAAGTGGCAGCGTTAAAAAGATTCTTGGTTTCAGGTAAGAGTGGAAGATGCAATGTAATCACATCACTTTTTGCAAGTAAATTATTT
>CAILON010000358.1 GCA_903835865.1 uncultured beta proteobacterium | reverse complement strand
AGCCAAGCCTTGTTTTCAAAGTCATAAAGCTTGCATTTACGGGCTGTATCGAAATACCAGCCCCATGAGAACTTTTGTACAAAAATACGCTCAGGAAGGATGGTTTCTAGGGTTGTTTGGGCTTCTTGCAGGCGATATAGGGGTACGCTCATGTCGACGTGATGGGCGGTATGCTCCATGATGTGGTGCATTAATGAGCCCCAAATCCAGTTGAAGGTCAGATGAACTGTGGTCGACACAAAAGGCTGAGCCCGCAACCATTCTGATTTCTTGTCATACCAAGACACATTAGGATGGGTATGGTGGACGTAGACGACAAAGCCAATCATTCCGTTCCAGAACAGGAAAGGAATGGCAAAACCAGTAATTAAGCCAATCCAAATGGACTGCTCAGTGGCTATTGCACCAGCAATAAGACAGGCAATCCAAACGATCGCAAAGGCGCTCACGAGTAAATTGTCTTTTAAGAAAATCGGACGGTCACCTGGTTTGTTCTTGGCATTGGGGAAATACTCACGTCTCCACCAAATCTCAATGAGGTAATAGAAAACAGGGCCCCAGCCACTACGGTAAAGGCGCTCAAGGGCCTTACGTCCTGGGGATAGCGCGTCATACTCTGCCTTTGATAAAGGCGCCCAAACAAAGTCAAAGCCCTTCAGGTTCGTTTGACCGTGATGAACCACGTTATGCCCTACGTCCCAGAGGCTATATGGGGTCAAAGAAGGTAAAAATGCAATGCGACCCAAAACTTTATTGAGTTCGCGATTAGGCGTGAAACTTTGATGGCAGGCATCATGGCCCAGAATAAAAATGCGACCGGTTACAAAGCCAGCAATGAGACCAAAAATGATTTTGAGTAGGATGTTTTCAACAAATATCGTGCCAGCAATACAGCCAAGCCATAAAGCAGCATCGATTGCTAAAAGCATAATCGCGCGCCCAGTCTCACCTTGTGCCATTGGAATTAACCAGCTCCGAATGATCTTGCGGTGCGGCAATGGCGCCTCAGGAGGCAATGGGTTAGTTAAAGAGGGCTCTGAAAGGGCTGAATTTAGATGTGTAGACACAATAAGAATCAATAAGTTAGGTGCAAATGATAGCGGTTTTCACAATTTTACGCATGACATAGGTCAAAAACCCCCTCTGTTTTGGCGCGCCCGGCAGGAATCGAACCTGCGACCCTTGGCTTCGGAGGCCAATACTCTATCCACTGAGCTACGGGCGCCAGCAGAAAAAACGGATACCACGCTATTGTAAGTGTCTATAACCCTACTCTCTAGTTATAATCTCGGCAAATCAACCTTAAACCCGCCAAACGATAAATTCCTATGAGTAACGAGCACGGAAATCTAATTAAGAACCCAAAACAACTCATCATCATGGTGTTTGCAAGCTTTTTTGTGCCCCTGATCATTATTTTGTTGTTAATGGTATTTGTAAATAACGGAAAACGTGGCGATTCTTCAGCTAGTGCTGAACAACTCATTAAGCCCGTTGGCCAATTAAATTTTAAAGATGCTAGCGCTCCTCGTGAGCTTCAAACAGGCGAGCAAGTGTATAAAGCGGTCTGCTCTTCATGCCATGCCACTGGCGCTGCTGGTGCGCCTAAATTTGGCGATGCCAGTGCATGGGCTCCACGTTTAGGTAAGGGCTATGATGGCTTGATGACTTCTGTCCTTAAGGGCAAAGGTGCAATGCCTGCGCGCGGCGGAGCAAACCCAGCAGACATTAGTGATTACGAGTTGGGTCGTGCTGTTGTGTACTTAGCAAATTCTGGCGGCGGTAAATTGGCAGAACCAACAGCCCCTGCCCCTGCAGCAAAATAATTCTTTGAAACATTGAAAAAAGCTGGCTATAGACCAGCTTTTTTCTTATGACCTGCCAGTTTCTTTTGCATCAAGTGCTGCTTGATAGGCTTCTTTTTTGGGCAAGCCCAAAGTTTGAGAGAGAACTGCTGCAATTTCTTTGCTGCCTAAGTAGGGGCTTAAAGCATTGGCCCACTTTAAAAGGAGCGCATGGTCAGGGGCCTCGTCACCACTGGCTTGGCGACCCGCCACCAAAATAACAAACTCGCCTTTTAAGCTTTCAGCATCGCTTACCCATTGTGTTAATTGAACTGCTTCGAGCGCAACAATTTGTTCAAATTTTTTAGTAAGCTCACGGCCAACCATGACTTTGCGCTCTGGCTCCAGATAGTTTGCCAACAACAATAGAGTTTCGCGAATGTGATGTGGGGACTCGAAAAAAATACTCGTTTTTTTGCTACTCATGATGTCTTGTAAAAGCGCATCACGCTCTTTGGTTTTATTGGGCCAGAACCCTAGAAACTGAAAGCGCCCTTCTGAACTTAACATCACAGATCCAGATGCAGAAATAGCCGCAGCAACAGCGCTAGCCCCAGGAATGGGAATAACTCTAAAGCCTGCTTTTTCAACTTCATTTACTAAGCGCGCTCCAGGATCGGATACCCCCGGAGTTCCTGCATCAGAGATATAGGCCCAGCGTTCATTGTTGGCTAGATGCTGAATCACGGTTTGGGCACCGCTAATTTCATTGTGTTCGTGTAATGCGAGACATTTTTTGTGAATCCCAAATTGTTGCAAGAGTGCTGCGCTATGACGCGTATCTTCGCAGGCAATGCCGTCAACTGTATTGAGTACATGTAGGGCGCGCAATGTGATGTCGCCCAAATTCCCTATGGGGGTCGCAACCATATAGAGCGTTCCAGCGGGCAAATCCTGCTGCTTTAG
The DNA here is from genome assembly GCA_903835865.1 of uncultured beta proteobacterium. Taxonomy (GTDB): domain Bacteria; phylum Pseudomonadota; class Gammaproteobacteria; order Burkholderiales; family Burkholderiaceae; genus Polynucleobacter. Next base: position 1,133 of record CAILON010000358.1, on the reverse strand, counting down.
AAATTCGAATGCGCCAGCTTCCATAAGGGGTATTTTGTTCGTAAGAAAGGTCAATAGGTAAGAGGATACGTTGCTTTTGGTTTGCCTTCCCCGCAGTACGACTTGTTCGGGCTTTGGCGCATAATATTGCTATGGATAAAAACACAATTGAACGGCTGCGCCAAAGAGCATCCCAACATTTTTTAGACAGCATTGCAGTGAAGCAAGAGGCAGAAAAAGTTCTTCCAGAAGCGGTTGCCCGCGGTGTAGTAGCCATGGTTGATTGTTTGCGTGCTGGCGGAAAGATCATGGCATGTGGCAATGGCGGATCGGCAGCAGATGCCCAGCATTTTGCAGCTGAACTGATTGGCCGTTTTGAAAGAGAGCGCCAAGAGTTGGCGGCAATTGCATTAACAACAGATACCTCTATCTTGACTGCCGTTGGCAACGATTACAGTTACGACGAAGTCTTTAGTAAGCAAGTGCGTGGCTTGGGTAAAAAAGGCGACATCCTCTTGGCAATTTCCACCTCGGGCAATTCTAAGAATGTAGTGATAGCCATCGAAGCAGCAAAAAAAATGGGCATCAAAATTATTGCTTTAACAGGTAACGGTGGCGGAAAAATTGCCACCTTATTAGATGCAGATGATATTCATCTCTGTGTCCCATCTACTCGAACTGCTCGCATACAAGAAACCCATTTAGTGTTGCTTCATGGATTATGTGATGGCGTTGACCATCTCCTACTCGATTAATTTTAGAAAGTATCAAATGCAAATTCAAAACCTTAGTAAGTTTTTAGTTGCCGTTATTGCTGTTTCTCAGCTATCTGCATGCGGTGTGATTGCAGTAGGTGGAGTTGCTGCTACTGCGACGGTTATGGCTGATCGTCGTACGCCTGGCGTGCAAGCAATTGATAAAGGAATTGAGCTACAAGCAAGTGGTGCTTTTGATAAAAAGTTTGCCGACAGTGCGCACATTAATGTGACTTCATTTAATCAGAAGGTATTGTTGACTGGCGAAGTAAAAGATGCCGCAATCAAAAGCGAGGCAGAGTCTTACATTAAGGGCTTGAAGAATGTGCGCTCGGTGTTTAATGAATTAATCATTGGGCCTAATAGCACCTACACTATGCGTGCTAACGACACTTATCT
>CAILON010000357.1 GCA_903835865.1 uncultured beta proteobacterium | reverse complement strand
GATTGGGGTGATAAGCGTATTGCAATCATGAACCCTGGCGTGAAGATTCCATCTGGCCCTATTACAGTTGTGCACCGTGCCGATGGTTCTGGGACAACCGCAATTTTTACTGACTACTTAGCAAAAGTTAGCGCACTCTGGAAAGATGCTGTTGGCGCAGGTGCTGCAGTTAAATGGCCCGCAGCTTCATCGGTGGGTGGTAAAGGTAACGAGGGTGTTGCGGCAAACGTATCTCGCGTAAAGAATTCCGTTGGTTATGTAGAGTATGCATACGCCAAGAAAAATAAAATGACATATATTTCTTTGAAAAACAAAGATGGAAATTATGTTGTTCCTGATGATTTAACTTTTGCAGCAGCAGCAGCGGGTACAGATTGGGCAAAGATCCCTGGTATGGGTACTTTTATTACCAATGCTTCTGGTGCAAAATCATGGCCCATCACTGGCGCATCATTTATCTTGCTTTACAAGAATCCTGAAAACAAAGCAAATGCTGCTGAAGTAATTAAGTTTTTTGATTTCGCATTTAAAGACGGCAAAAAGATGGCTGAAGACTTAGATTACGTTCCAATGCCTGACGCAACAACTGAATTTATTCGCAAGAATGTATTTACAAAGATTATTGTTAAGTAAAGTTTTGCGATCAACTCATTAATTGCATAAATAAACAGCTCCACGTTGTGTGGGGCTGTTTCATTGTTTAGGTAAGCATAAATTATGTCCCAACTATCCCTAATCTCCTCGATACCAACACCTCAAGCTTTGCGGATCGCAAAACTTCAGCGAGTTCAGGATTTCCTATTCCATGGCATTACACAGTTTTTTGCGCTTTCAGTTCTTATAGCTTTACTCGGCATCATTGTTTCTCTGATCATTAATGCTTGGCCAGCACTTCATAAATTTGGAATTGGTTTTTTCTTCACGGATGAGTGGGATATTATTAATGGGGAATTCGGCGGTCTGATTGCAATTTATGGAACGCTTGCTACATCACTCATAGCGCTTTTAATTGCAGTACCCCTTAGCTTCGGTATTGCAGTATTTCTAACGGAGCTATGTCCCGGCCCATTACGTAGACCGTTAGGGACTGCTGTGGAATTATTGGCCGCTGTACCGTCCATTATTTATGGCATGTTTGGGCTATTTATATTTGCCCCAATCTTTGCCGAATACATACAACCAGCATTAGCAGCAACACTAGGGCAAATTCCAGGCCTTGGCATCTTATTTTCTGGAGCCTTTAATGGTATTGGTATTCTTTGCGCTGGATTGATTTTGGCAATGATGGTATTGCCGTTTATTGCATCAGTCATGCGCGATGTGTTTGAGATCGTCCCCCCAGTGCTGAAGGAGTCTGCTTATGGCATTGGTTGTACCACTTGGGAGGTTGTCAGCAACGTGGTACTGCCTTATACAAAGGCCGGGGTAATTGGTGGCGTGATGCTTGGATTGGGAAGGGCGCTTGGGGAAACTATGGCCGTGACTTTTGTAATTGGTAATGCACACCGCCTATCAGCATCCTTATTTGCCCCAGGAAATTCTATTGCCTCAACCCTTGCAAATGAATTCGGTGAGGCTGAATTAGGCCCACACTATTCCTCTTTGTTTGCTTTGGGCCTAGCACTATTTATGATTACATTTATCGTTCTGGCGATCGCAAAATGGATGCTGATTAGCATGGAGAAGAAGCAGGGTTTAAAGACATGAATAATCTCTCCAACATTAATCCGGCAGTTTTTGCAAAACGTAAGCGTGCAAATAAAATTGGTTTAATCTTATCTACTGTTGCAATGGGTCTTGGCATGCTTTTTTTGCTATGGATTTTGAGCATTCTGTTCATTAAAGGATTTTCATCCTTAAGTCCTTCGATTTTTATTGAAAGCACTCCAGCGCCCGGTTCCGAGGGTGGGGGCCTTTCGAATGCTATTGTAGGAAGCTTGCTACTAGTTGGCTGTTGCACGCTCATTAGCACCCCAATCGGTGTTCTTGCAGGTTTATATCTTTCAGAATATGGTGATCGAAGTAAGGTGGCGTCAATTACTCGCTTTGTAACGGACATCATGCTTTCTGCACCATCAATTGTGATCGGTTTATTTGTATATGCCTTAGTAGTAGCTCAAGTTCGCCACTTCTCTGGCTGGGCTGGGACTATTGCATTGGCTTTAATTGCCATTCCGGTTGTTGTTAGAACAACTGAAAATATGTTGCGACTCGTTCCAGGAAGTTTGCGTGAGGCTGCTTATGCTTTGGGTACTCCAAAGTGGAAGGTAGCTTTCATGATTACTTTGCGCGCTGCTCAGAGTGGTGTTATCACCGGCATCCTATTGGCCTTGGCTCGTGTTAGTGGAGAAACTGCACCCTTATTATTTACCGCATTAAATAACCAGTTTTTCTCAACTAACATGAACGCACCAATGGCCAATCTACCAGTGGTGATTTTCCAGTTTGCTATGAGTCCATACGATAACTGGGTTGATTTAGCCTGGGCTGCAGCATTATTAATTACATTTGCCGTTCTCGGCTTAAATATTTTGGCGCGAGTTGTATTTCGTGAGAAGGTCCAAGGATGATGAGTAATATGAAAACAATGTTTGACTTAAATAAGATTGATAGTCAAGGGGGCGGAATGGACGCAGCAAATACTGAATCGGAATCAGTTGCTATTAATGCGCTTGAAGTTAGAAACTTAAATTTTTACTATGGTTCATTTCAAGGGCTAAAAGATATTAACCTTAATATTGAACAGGGTAAGGTAACTGCTTTTATTGGCCCCTCGGGCTGTGGAAAATCCACTTTATTGCGCACTTTAAATCGTATGTACGATCTATATCCCGGACAACGCGCAGAAGGAGAGATCAATTTTTATGGCCAGAATATTCTTGATTCAAACCAAGACTTAAACTTACTGCGCTCACGCATTGGTATGGTGTTCCAAAAACCAACCCCATTTCCGATGTCCATTTATGAGAATATTGCTTTTGGTGTGCGCCTTTACGAAAGACTTTCACGCTCTGAGATGGATGAGCGTGTAGAGTGGGCTCTGAATAAAGCCGCCTTATGGAATGAGGCTAAAGACAAACTTAACCAAAGTGGTTTATCCCTCTCTGGCGGACAACAGCAACGTCTTTGTATTGCTCGTGGCGTAGCAGTCAAGCCATCTGTTATTTTGCTTGATGAACCTACCTCGGCCTTAGATCCAATTTCAACAGGGAAGATTGAAGAGCTGATAAATGAACTAAAACATGAGTACACGATAGCAATCGTTACTCATAATATGCAACAGGCGGCGCGGGTATCAGATTACACTGCTTACATGTATCTTGGAAGTT
>CAILON010000356.1 GCA_903835865.1 uncultured beta proteobacterium | reverse complement strand
TGAAGCAGATTCTTCTCAGCGTTCAGAACCCAATTTTGGTGAAGTACTCTCTCAAGCAATCTCTACCCCAGAAAAATTTGCAATTGATCCGCGTATTGAGTGTGTGATTACTCTACGATTTGATGAGCCCATCAGCGGTGCTGAAATTTTAGAAGAAATCGATACCTGGACTGACTTGGGTGCTCAAGCTAATGTTCGTTGGATGTGCGAAGGTCTCAATGCCGACATAGATGCAGCTGAAGCTTGGGAAGCCTTGGTACCAGATGCTACTTATTCAGATTTGCAATTAGCTATTCAGTTGGCTAGTCGTCGAGGGGCAATTGGCGTATTAGAGTTATCGGATTTTTGTTCTCGCGCTCAAGCGCTCGCTGAGACACTTGGATCTCAGATCGATATGCCCAGCGTTAGTACGATGTTAGATAGTGCTAAAGAGCTTGATGTCATGGCGGCTGAGAGTGATATTCAACTCAGTATTAATGTTCTACTAGATGAGCCTTGTCCATGGGGTAATTTTGATGCTTTGATGCGCCAACGAGGCTTTAAGCTGGCACGTAATGGCAGACAATATGAGTATTACAGCAATGGAGTATCTATTTTTAATAGTGCTGAGCTTGATCCAAATAAGTCGGTTGCTCAATTGACTTTATTATTAGAGGTTCCTTTGGTCGCTCAAGATGAGCGCGCCTTTGAAAGAATGTTGGGTGAAGGCGTGGAAATTGCTCAGGCTGCCCATGGCCGCCTGGTAGATGACAATGGTATTAATTTGTCAGAGGCTGCTGTGATTAGTATTCGGCAACATCTCGATATGCTCTATACCAATCTTGAGAAGACTGGCATCAGCTCAGGCTCTTCTACTGCAAGTAGACTCTTTAGCTAGGAAATTAACTTGTCGTCACATAGTCCGTCAAATTTAACGGAGCGTTACGCATTCTTGCAGGCTGAGCTTGCTCGTCTAGAGCATGCCTACTATGTGCTTGATTCGCCTCTATTGCCTGATGTTGAATATGACCGCCTCTATCGAGAGCTATTGGATATTGAGGCCGCTCACCCTGACTGGATAACATCTGATTCTTTATCGCAACGGGTTGGTGGCGCTGCCTTAAAAGAGTTTAATTCTGTCTTGCATGTGGTTCCCATGCTTTCTCTAAATAATGCATTTGAGGACGTGGAGCTGATTGCCTTTGATCGCCGTTGTCGGGAGGCCTTACATACCAATCATGTGGTTTATGCGGGAGAACTGAAGTTCGATGGCCTGGCCATTTCCTTGCGTTATGAAAATGGCACATTGGTCACTGCCGCAACCCGTGGGGATGGCGCAACAGGTGAAGATGTCACAGCCAATATCAAGACTATCCGCGCTATTCCTTTAAAACTTACGGGAAAAAATATTCCGAAAGTCTTAGAGGTTCGTGGCGAGGTATTTATGTATCTTAAAGATTTTCAGAAAATGAATGAGCACGCTGCAGCTCTTGGGGAGAAGGAGTTTGCAAACCCTAGAAATGCAGCAGCAGGAAGTCTGCGCCAATTAGATTCCAAAATCACCGCAAAAAGACCGCTATCCTTTTTTGCTTATGGCTTAGGTGCTCTAGAGCCCCAATCATGGCTCCCTAAAACTCATGAAGAGTTGCTCAATGCTTATGCTGACCTAGGCCTGCCGGTTTGCTCTGAGCGTAAGGTGCTGAACTCAGTAGAAGAAATTCTGGCCTTCTATAACGAGATCGGTGAAAAAAGGGATTCATTACCCTATGACATTGATGGCGTGGTCTATAAAGTAAATTCATTTGCCGAGCAGGCTAAGTTAGGTTTTGTATCGAGGGCGCCAAGATTTGCATTGGCACAC
>CAILON010000355.1 GCA_903835865.1 uncultured beta proteobacterium | reverse complement strand
GGTTTTAATAGTCCAGCCTCAGTCTTACCCCCAAATTCTTGCATCATCGGCTTCAAATACAGAACATTTTCATAAGTGTTACGAGATTGGTTTTCATAATGCACATGCGCCCCATCCAAGCCCTGCTCTTGAATCAATTGCTTAAAGGCATCGGCTTCAGATATTCCCTTTGGACTCACTCGACCAGAGTACCCGCTAAAGATCAAAGGTAGGTCAGGATATTTGCGGATCAATTCAAATGCCTTAGTGATCCGCTCTGCAGATGAGTAAATAGATACCTCACCTCGATCGAGAGCAATATCACCGCCCTCTATCGCGCCACCCAAAATAATGATTCCACCTAAATCTCCATTCCCTATTTGGGAGAGAGTCGTACGAGGCGCTGCATTCTCAAGGGCTCTTAATAAAAACTCTGAAGTGGGGAGATAACCTACTAAACCAAGATTCAATATAGCAATCCAGAGAAAGCGTTTTACCAGAGAAATCTTTCTCAAGAGCACAAACAACAAGGCTAGTAGCACCCAAACCATTACCCAGTTCAGAGGTTCAATGCAAAATTGAACGGCCTTCGAGAGAATAAAAAATATCGTATCCATGAATGCTCTCGATCTTAACCTCTCTAGCAAGCAAGGGCAGTAAATAAGCCCTAATATAGGGGCTATGCAAAAAGCACTTGTATGGCTTCGCCGCGATCTTCGCCTTTATGACAATGCCGCCCTTCACTACGCCCTGAAAGAGGCTGGTCAGGTCTGGCTTACATTTATTTTTGATACCGATATTCTGAAGCCTTTATTAAAAGGTGAATTAGATGCAAAAGGTCTAAAACATGATCGTCGTGTCGATTTTATTTGGCAAGCATTAAAGCAAATAGATACTGAATTACGCAGTCTAGGCGGAGGTCTTATTGTTCGCTTTGGCAAGCCTACCGAATGCATTCCCCAAATCGCCAAAGAACTCGGGGTCAATGCGGTTTTTACTAATCATGATTACGAACCCTTGGCAATTGCACGTGATGAATCCGTCGCAAGCGCTCTTGAAAAATTTGGAATTGGTTTTGAAAGCTTTAAAGATCAAGTGATTTTTGAAAAGAAAGAAATTCTAACCAATTCCAACACGGTCTTTTCTGTTTTCACGCCGTATAAAAATAATTGGCTCAAAACGCTGCAAGAAAAAGATTTGACAGCCTATGACTGCACCCCGAAGAACGGTCAAATTGCAGCCATTCCCAAAAAGCTAGATGAACCTTTTCCTTCTCTAGAATCTATGGGATTTGTCGCTACTGGCATTGAGACCTATCTGCCACCAGGCTCAAATGGTGGTCAGGCTTTTCTGGAAGACTTCCTATCTCGCATTGACCAATACCAGATAGGAAGAGATTTTCCAGCAATTAAGGGTGTGAGCTATCTCTCCACCCACCTTCGCTTTGGCATGTTATCGATTCGAGGTTTAGTGAGAGAAGCGCATCGACGCATGCTAGCCGGAAGTATGGGAGCCACCATCTGGTTAAGCGAACTCATATGGCGCGATTTCTATTTCATGATTTTGGCAAACCATCCACACTTAGCCAATGGCGTTTCTTTTAAGCCCGACTATGACAATATTGCTTGGGAAGGCGGCGCTATTGCAAAAAAACTGTTTACTGCTTGGTGTGAAGGCAAGACAGGATACCCATTAGTTGACGCAGCAATGCATCAACTCAATCAAAGTGGCTATATGCATAATCGTTTACGCATGGTCGTAGCAAGCTTTCTTACAAAAGACCTAGGTATTGATTGGCGCTGGGGTGAGGCTTACTTTGCCCAGCATCTCAATGACTTCGAACTCTCCTCAAATAATGGTGGTTGGCAATGGGCCTCCTCTTCCGGATGTGACGCGCAACCTTACTTCCGAATTTTTAATCCCATCACCCAATCTGAAAAATTTGACTCCGAAGGAAAGTTCATCAAGCGTTACCTTCCCCAATTAGAAAAGCTCTCCAAGAAGTCGATTCATGCCCCTTGGCTGGCTGGGCATATTGAGCTTGAAGCAGCAGGCATCCTACTGGGCAGAGACTATCCTCTGCCCGTCGTCAACCACGATGAAGCACGCAAGAAAACCTTGGTGCGTTATAGCGTGGTTAAAAAAATCACCGCGGATTAGAGGAAGTACCCTCTTTCCGTTTTAAGATAGGGTATGAGCAAGATCTACGCTGTAGGCGACGTCCAAGGATGTGGGCCTTCCTTAAAAGCCCTCGTTAAAAAAATTCCCCAGAAATCTAACATGATTTTTCTGGGAGACCTTGTCAATCGTGGGCCAGATTCTCTAGGTAGCTTGCGGCAACTCAAATCCCTTCAAGAGTCAGGTCGTGCTGAGTGCATCCTAGGCAATCATGATTTACATCTCCTGGCGATTGATGCTGGTTTACGAAAAACCAAAGGACTAGATACTGTAGATAGCATTCTGAATGCCCCCGATCGAGCTGAATTAATCGATTGGCTACGTAAGCGTCCTATGGCGCTGAGCAATGGCAAAGTATTAACAGTGCATGCAGGGGTGTTACCTCAGTGGGACTTACAACAAACGATTGAGTGCGCTCAAGAGGTAGAAAAAGCGCTGCGCAAAAAAACGTATAAAGATTTTCTAGCCAATATGTATGGCAATACGCCAAACAAATGGAGCTCTTCACTGAAGGGATACGAGCGACTACGAGTGATCACCAATACGCTCACTCGCATGCGGTTTTGTACCCCTGGTGGGCAAATGGAATTTGAGAGCAAAGAGGGATTGGAGCAAGGACCGGCGGGCTATATCCCTTGGTTTAGCGTGCCCAAACGCAAAACTCAAGATACCCTCATTTATTTTGGGCATTGGTCTACTTTAGGTCTCATGCGCCAACACAATGTCATTAGCTTAGACACTGGCTGCGTCTGGGGCGGAAAACTAAGTGCTATCGAAATCGCAGAATCAGGAAAAGATTCTAAAAAATCAGAGCTTATTCAAGTGGCTGGCTATGACCATCCACTCAGAATGTAACTCCCCTTTAGTTCAGAGC
>CAILON010000354.1 GCA_903835865.1 uncultured beta proteobacterium | reverse complement strand
TCCTGGAAGGCTAGAGGTATTCCTACTACTTTCCTCATTGGCAAAAATGGCAAGGTTGAAGGTGTCTGGATTGGTGCCATTGATAATATTGATTCTGATGCTGTCAAAGGAAAAATTGAGTCTCTTTTACGTCAATAGATTGAATTCTGATACTGTTCTGCTATGAATTTACCAATAAGCCCTTCTGAACCACGTCTCACCTCCCTATCGCATGGGGGTGGTTGTGGCTGCAAAATTGCTCCTGGCGTACTCTCGGAGATTCTGAAGAACGTTCCGCAACTGCCTTTTCCGAAAGAATTACTGATTGGTATCGAAACATCAGATGATGCGGCGGTTTACCAAATCAATGACTCGCAGGCCATCGTAGCAACAACCGATTTTTTTATGCCAATTGTGGATGACCCTTTTGATTTTGGAAAAATTGCAGCTACCAATGCCATCAGTGATATCTATGCGATGGGTGGTACTCCATTGTTTGCTCTGGCTCTCGTGGGTATGCCCGTTAAAGTCTTATCCAACAAAACGATAGCCCGTATTTTAGAGGGTGGTTCTGAAGCATGTCGTAGCGCTGGAATCCCGATTGCTGGCGGCCATACGATCGATTCGGTTGAGCCAATCTACGGGCTTGTTGCCATTGGGATAGTGGATCCTCAGCGCATCAAAAGTAATGCCTCCGCAAAAGCAGGCGATGTTCTGATTTTGGGCAAGCCATTGGGTGTTGGCATCTTGTCTGCTGCACTGAAAAAAGATGTGCTGGGCCCAGAGGGTTATGCAGAAATGATTGCGAACACCACAAAACTCAATTCTGCTGGCCCTGATCTTGCAAAACTTTCAGGGGTTCATGCTCTAACGGATGTGACAGGCTTTGGTTTAGCCGGACATATGCTAGAGCTGGCAAGGGGCTCGCATTGCACAGCGCATATTGACTGGAGCCAAGTCCCCCTGCTCTCTAATGTGCTTCAGTTTGCAGAAGACGGGGTTGTGACGGGCGCCTCAGGGCGTAATTGGGAAAGTTATGGTCATGATGTTGCAATCCCTTCAAATTTCAGCGCAGCACAGTTGGCGCTATTAACTGATCCACAAACGAGCGGCGGTCTTTTGGTGTCATGCAGTCCCGAGAGCGTTAAAGAGGTATTGGAAATTTTTAATCAACATCACTTTATAGGCGCACGTGTGATTGGGCAAATGAGCAAATCCCAAGAAAAACCTTTGGTGATTTCTTAATCTGCTTTCTGAAGATTAAAGACACTCGAGAAATCGAGCTGACCATGTCCGGCTTTGCTATGCTTTTCATATAACTGCTGCGCCAATTTACCTAATGGGACTGTGGCATCTAAGTTTTCAGCATTTTCTATCGCTAGCCCCAAATCTTTCAGCATTAAATCTACACCAAAGCCCCCTGCGTAAGCTTTGGATGAGGGCACATTCTCCATCACACCTGGACAGGGGTTGTACAACTCAAGCGCCCAATTACGTCCAGAACTTTTAGACATGATGTCTGACAATACTTTGGGATCCATGCCATTAGCAATCCCTAAACGCAGAGCCTCGCTAGTTCCTAGCATCTGAATACCTAACAACATGTTGTTGCAGACTTTAACTGTTTGACCAGCCCCACTGCCGCCCGCATGAAATATATTCTTGCCCATTTTTTCTAACAAAGGTCGTGCACGCTCAACATCTTGCAAATTACCTCCCACCATAAACGTCAAAGTGCCTGCTTGCGCACCTGCGGTCCCCCCTGAGACAGGGGCATCAATCATGGCCAAGCCCTTTTCTTGCGCAGCAGCAGCTACAGCTTGAGAAACCTTCGGTGAAATCGTAGAGCAATCGACTAGCAATGTTTTTGGATTGGCATTTGCTAATAAGCCATGCTCTCCAAGATATAAATCCTCCACATGCTTTGAAGCTGGCAACATCGTGAATACAAGCTCAGCATCTTTGGCTGTGGCATTTGCATTAGGTGCAACAGTGCCACCAGCAGTGACGAATGCATCCAATTGACTTTTTACCAAATCAAATCCAATAACTTCATGGCCTGCTTTTAATAAGTTAAGTGCCATTGGTAAACCCATATTACCTAAACCAATAAATCCGATTTTCATATTGATCCCAATTAAAAGGCTGATTGTTTTCTAGCGACTAAGTAATGCACACCTTGTGGTCCATAAGTTTCTGCATGCAACTGTTCATATTCCAAATGAAAAATATCACCCGGGCCATAGGTTTTCGTTTCGTGGTCAAACATTAGATCAATACTGCCACTTAAAACTAGCGCCTTGACTTCAAATGGATGAGTGTGATTACCCAAGTGTCCGCTCGGCTCACGTTGAACCTCCACGGGATCTGGATAAGCCTCCTGCCTTAGCATCCGGATAAATTCTTCGCGATTCATGCCTTTACTATAGCGCGGATATACACTCCTACCATTACGACATTTTCATGAGGGCCTATGTCAGTCAAAGTGATTGGTTTAATGGAGTTGACGGACCAGGGAGCGTTTGAGCAATATCGCTCGCAGGTAAGTCAAACAGTAGAGCTCTATCGGGGCAGTATCCAAGCGAGAGGCACGATTACTGAGCTCTTTTGGAATGAACTTGACTGTGCACCCTTTAGTACTTTTGTTGAACTTCACTTTCCGAGCCCAGAAGATGCGCATGCTTGGGCGCATAGTCCTGAATATCAAGCTTTAGTTGCCATTCGCAATAAAGCGATGAAGCTCACCCTCTTTGGGGTGGCCATTTAGGCTTTCCCCAAAAAAGAAGCCTAGCGTTTAAAGGCTAGGCTTTCTATTACATTATGGAAAGAATTACTTCTTAGCTTCCATCGCCTCTTTTGCAGCAGTGATTTCTTTGCGACGCTCTTTACAAGCACCAGCAATTTCTTGCAAGGCCTTACGAGCACGTGCTGCAGACGCCTTAATTCCTTTTTCAATAAATTTTTCGTTTTCGGCTTTATATGTTTCAAAAGCAGCTAACAATGTATCGTGTTGTGACATCGTGTCTCCCATTAATCTAAAAATTATTCATCCCTACAACGAAGTCAGTATATCCCGATAAAAACGATAGAAATTAGCCTAATTCATCAGGGATAACGCTTAGAAAGCAGGGATCCGCCAAAATAGGTAAATTACATAAAAAGATTCTGGAGAACAACGAAATGCTAAAAAATCTCATTCTTTTGCTTCTGACAAGCCTGCTTGGCCTCACGGCTGGCGCTCAGACGAGCTCCTGGCCTACCCCAGGAAAGCCGATCACCTTTATTAACCCCTTTCCTCCCGGCGGCGCTGTTGATGCCTTCGGGCGGCCCTTGGCTAAACAACTATCCTCCCAGTTAGGCACCTCCATTGTGGTCGACAATCGCGGTGGTGCTGGGGGCACCTTAGGTGCTGCAGTTGCAGCAAAAATGCCTCCCGATGGATACACCTGGCTTCTTGGTGCAGTGCACCACTCAATCGCCCCAAGTATGTATCCGAACTTACCTTATGACATTACAAAAGATTTTGAACC
>CAILON010000353.1 GCA_903835865.1 uncultured beta proteobacterium | reverse complement strand
ACATCACGCCCCTGTAATTTCAAGATAAAGGGGCGAACAAACAATAGGAAGGTGACAAAGCTTGAAACGGGATTGCCAGGCAAACCAATAAACCACGCTTCACCATCTTCAGGCTTTTCAGATTTTCGTACAGCACCAAAGGCCAATGGTTTGCCAGGCTTAATGGCGATTTGCCAAAGATCCAGACGCCCCTCAGCTGTCACTGCAGGTTTAATGTGATCTTCCTCTCCGACAGATACGCCACCGGAGGTAATAATCAAATCATGGTCCTTACTTGCTTGGCGCAAAGCTTGTCTGGTTGCATCTAAGCGATCGGGAACAATGCCTAAGTCGGTAGCATCGCACCCTAAAGATTTGAGGCATGCCAATAGCGTATCGCGATTGGAGTTGTAAATACCACCAGGTTTCAAGGGCTCGCCTGGTAAAGCCAGTTCATCACCCGTGAAGAATGCTGCCACTCTTACACGACGCTTCACATTTAAATGCGTCAAACCTGCTGAGGCAGCAACGCCCAACTCCTGTGGGCGTAAAAACGTTCCTGCAACTAATGCTGTTTTGCCGGCGGTCAGATCCTCGCCTTTGCGACGAATCCACTGCCCTACTACTGGAGTGATATTAACTTGCACTTGCTCAGCCTGCCCCTCAGGAAGAGTGCAGTCTTCTTGCATGACTACTGCATCAGCCCCCTGGGGAACTGGCGCACCAGTAAAAATACGTGCTGCAGTACCAGGCTCTAGTTGAGTTCCAATTGAGCCAGCCGGAATGCGCTGGGCAATCCTAAGAATAGCTCCAGGGGCATTCGTATCTGCAGTGCGAACAGCATAACCATCCATCGAAGTGTTATCGAGCGGAGGTGCATCGACCAAGCTATTCACATTCTCTGCCAAGACTCGTCCGAGAGCAGCTTGCGTAGTGACCTGCTTACTCTCGCTCACAGACTTAGCGCATGAGAGCAAGTGATCTAAAGCCTGCTGAGCTGTCAACATTGGTGGCTTAGTCATGGCAATCTTTTGGGGAATTTTTAGGATATTAATTCAGATGCGTTGTAATGAAATTTTTAACCTGATTGATATCAGCATCAATATTTTCTACACGCTGCGGCAAAGACTTGATATCCTTAAATGCAGGAGGGCACTCAGCAGGACGGCCTAAGGCGATTTCAATAGTCTCTTCAAATTTAATAGGCAATGCGGTTTCCAACACGATCATCGGAATCCCCGCCTGCAAATGATCGCGTGCGACCTTGACACCATCAGCAGTATGCGTATCGATCATAGTTCCGTACTGCTGATAGACATTGCGAATAGTTTCTAAACGGTCTTCATGGGTACTGCGGCCAGACTGAAAACCGTATTTACCTATTTCTTTAAAGATTACTTCTTGGGAGATGTCAAATCCACCAGCTTCATCTACCTGTTTAAATTTTTCTGCAGTGGCCTTACCGTCTTGACTTAAGAGATCAAAAACAAAGCGTTCAAAGTTGCTAGCTTTGGAGATATCCATTGACGGACTAGAAGTATGAAGCGTCTCTGCAGGCTTACGTGCGCGATATACGCCTGTGCGGAAAAACTCATCAAGTACATTATTCTCATTGGTAGCTGCTACTAAATGCTCGATTGGTAGACCCATCATGCGCGCAATATGCCCAGCGCAAATGTTGCCGAAGTTCCCTGACGGCACGGTAAAGGATACTTTTTCAGTGCTAGATTTTGTCGCCAACAAATATCCTTGGAAGTAATACACCACCTGAGCAACCACGCGCCCCCAGTTAATGGAATTCACTGTGCCAATTTGGTTGTTTGCTTTAAAGGCGTGGTCATTACTCACGGCCTTCACAATATCTTGGCAATCATCAAACACACCAGCAACTGCCAAGTTAAAAATATTGGGATCTTGTAAGGAGTACATCTGCGCAGACTGGAAGGCGCTCATCTTGCCACGAGGTGAAAGCATGAACACTTTCACGCCTTCTTTGCCTCGCATGGCATATTCAGCCGCACTGCCAGTATCGCCAGAGGTAGCGCCCAGGATATTGAGCTTTTGCCCGGCGCGCTTTAATGCGTATTCAAAAAGATTGCCCAATAACTGCATGGCCATATCTT
>CAILON010000352.1 GCA_903835865.1 uncultured beta proteobacterium | reverse complement strand
GGCAGAGAAAGAGGGGTTAAGTTTGAAACTGATGCCCAACCGAAAAATAAAAGTTGCAGGTAATACGGAAAGCTATACAAAGTGGCTTCCAACCATTACTGAACATAAAGAGCAAATCATTCAAATTCTTGAAGTTCAGAGTAGAGAATTTAAGGTTTTATATGACTACCTTGCCCCTCTATACAAATGGACAGCAACAGATTACCAAGCATGGCAGGAAGACTTAGCAAAGCTACCGGATGAAACAGTCTGTTGCTTGAGAGCTTTGAAGAAGTCATGGGATGAGAGCAGGTTTGGCGTTCTAACAACTAATGATTGGATCCATTAATGGCAAAGCAAATCGAAAAAAAAGATGTAAATAGAGTCATTGAAATTAAAACCAAGGGAAATCAAACGCCACTAGAAGCTAGTACAGAGTATTTATTGAAACCATCGTTTTTGGCTGCAAGCGTGATTGATTCAAACAAGCAGCAACTTTCAAAAGACCATATTGACTTGCAATATACGCACGCAATGCTAGAGAAATCGCTTGTGGATATCAAAAAAGGAGGATTGGCCGATGTTGAGGAGGTGCTTTACACGCAGGCATGCGCATTGAATATGATGTTTTCAACCTTGGTTATGAGGGCAAATAAGCAGGAATACATGTCTAATCTTCAAACCTACATGTCGCTGGCATTCAAGGCACAAAATCAAAGTAGAACGACTTTGCAGGCATTGGTCGACATGAAACAACCAAATCAAACTGCCTTTATAAAGCAAGCCAATATTGCCCACGGGCATCAGCTGGTTAATAACTTTCCTGAAAAAAATCACAATCCACAAAACGAACTATTGGAGAAGGTATATGACTTGGACAGCCCAAAGAAGGCAAAGACAGAGGGAATCAATTCAGACCTGGAAACCATGGAACCGGTCAACGGGGGCAAGGACGCCGGAAGGTAAAGCTAGATCCTCTCAAAATGCCACCAAAAGCGGGAGCAGCTTAGAGATACGTGAGCTAATCAAGCAAATGAATGCCATGTTGCGAGAGCAAAAGGATCTACTGAGCTAATCTTCACCGTCTCTAATTTGGCATCCTTCGGTCATTCAAACCAGTTTTTTTAGGGTATTTGGCCGTCTCAAATCGGCCATTAAGCGACCTTTGCCAGCCCCTTAAAATGACTGCCTCTATAAATAAAAGGGAAACAGATTATTGTTGGGGAATTAGGTGCTGTTAACCCAATCCGCATCATAAGTGTAATTATTTTATTTAATACACACATAGCGTGCTCTTTAGTAGCTAATGAGGACTGAGAATAGTGAAGGCAGTTAGTTTGTTAAATTTATTGAGGTAAGTAATAATCAATAAAAGACCTCGCAGACTATATCAAACAGACCCATTAGTGTTACGGGTATATTGAATCGGAAGGGATTGAAAGATGAATCCGAATGGTGACAATGCTGGACTAAAAGAGTCGGGCGACAATTTAAACCAAAAGAACTACTTTCACGAACTCGTAATGGAAAATATGCCTGGCCGTATTTTTTGGAAAAGTCGTGACTTATTGTATTTGGGTTGTAATACCAGTTTTGCTCAGGATGCAGGATTTACATCTCCAGCCGATTTGTTGGGTAAAACTGATTTTGAGATGGCATGGTCAAATCAAGCTGAGATGTTTCGAGCTGACGATAAGATGATTATTGAGACAGGAACGTCAAAGCTCAATTACGAGGAGCCGAGTACTGCGCCCGACGGTAGAGCTATATGGCTTAGAACTTCTAAATTACCCCTTCGTGATCATCAAAACAATATCATTGGGATGCTTGGTTTCTCTTTGGCTTTTGCCAT
>CAILON010000351.1 GCA_903835865.1 uncultured beta proteobacterium | reverse complement strand
TCTCGCCAATTTTTTGGTTTATATCTTAAAAGTCGTTTAGAAGATGCAATTTGATCCCTTGATAAAATGGGTACTTTAAGTGTTGCCTCTTTGGTTGCCTTATGACATTACAAAAGATTTTGAGCCCATTGCCATTATTGGAAGCGTGCCTCATGTCATTGTTGTGAATCCAAATAAGTTCCCAAAGAACGATCTCAAATCCATCATTGAAGAGATTCGAAAGCATCCAGGAAAATATAACTACGCATCTACTGGAAATGGCACCTCTCAACACTTGACTGGTGAATTATTTAAGATGCAAAACAAATTGTTCATTACCCATATTCCTTATCGGGGAACTGGGCCTGCGCTACAAGATTTAGTAGCAGGACAAGTAGATATGATGTTTGATACTTTAGCGGGGGCCGCCCCTTTCATTAAAAATGGTCAACTCATTGCTGTTGCCATCGCCAGTAGTAAGCGAAGTGATGCCTTCCCTAATGTTCCAACTGCTCAAGAGTTGGGTATCGCCAACTTTGTTGTCTATAGCTGGTACGCTATGTGGGCGATCAAGGGAACCCCTAAAGACATCGTTGAAAAAATGAGCGCTGAAGTACAAACTGCCCTAGCCTCTCCAGAAATCAAAGAGCGCTGGGCGGGAATGGGTGCAAGTGTTCCTAAAATGACACGCGCTGAACTTGCTGCCTATATCAACCTAGAAGTGATTCGCTGGAGTGAAGTTGTAAAAAAATCCAACGCCAAATTAGATTAATTTGAAATTCCCAAAGGCAATATGAGCATTAAGACTAAAGACTATGCATTTATCCGCAACAAGCTTCTGAATAAAGAAGAAATTGCATTCTTAGATGTGCGTGAAGAAGATCCGCATGCGCAAGAGCACCCTCTTTTCGCTGCTAATCTTCCTTTATCACGGATTGAATTTGATGCATTTAGCAAGCTTCCGCGCAAAGACGTCCCTATTGTCATATTGGATGATGGCGAAGGATACGCTCAGCCAGCTGCTGAACGTTTGGCTGCTCTTGGATATAGCGATGTATCCCTATTTTCTGGTGGCGTCATCAGTTGGAAAGCTGCTGGCGGTGAAGTATTTAAGGATGTCAATGTACCCAGCAAGTCCTTTGGTGAATTTGTTGAATCAAAACGGCACACACCTTCCCTATCGGCGCAGGAAGTAAAGCAAATGCTTGATGCCAAAGAGGATGTTGTAGTCGTAGATGTCCGTCGCTTTGACGAATACCATACTATGAGCATTCCAACGGGTATTAGCGTTCCAGGTGCTGAGTTAGTACTTCGGGTACCAGAACTAGCCCCTAATCCTAAAACCAAAATTATTGTGAATTGCGCAGGAAGAACCCGCAGCATTATTGGTACGCAATCCTTAATCAATGCTGGTATACCCAATGAGGTGAATGCCTTACGCAATGGCACTATTGGCTGGACACTAGCAGGACAAGAATTAGATAAAGGACAAACGCGTCGATTTTCCGAGGTAAGTGAAGGCACCGCAATTACAGCAGCAGATCGAGCGCGTGATGTTGCTGATCGCGCTGGAGTGAAGAGAGCCAGTCTTGCTGATGTAGAAAACTGGAAAGCACAAAAGGATCGCACTACCTATTTCTTTGATACACGCACTCCAGAGGAATATGAAACAGGTCATCTCCCAGGATTTCGTTCAGTGCCAGGCGGACAACTCGTTCAAGAGACGGAGATGGTGGCTCCCGTTCGTGGCGCACGTATTGTGCTTGCCGATCCAAGCGGTGTGAGGGCCAATATGCCGGCATCATGGTTGGCCCAAATGGCCTGGGATGTTTATGTGTTAGATGGTCTACAGAAAGAAAACCTTACTGAAAAAGGTATTTGGGGTGCAGCATTACCATCGCTCCCCCATGTCAACACTGTGGATGCCAAAACCGCATCTACCTGGCTAAAGACGGATAGCAATACCATTGTGATTGATTTCAGCACCCATGCCAATTATGTCAAGGACCATGTTCCAGGAAGTTGGTATGCCCTACGCTCGCAATTGAAAGATGCACTTAAAAAAATTCCCCAGGTAGATCGCTATGTGCTCACAAGTACTCCTAGCGAACTCGCTTTTTTTGCTGCTACTGAATTTGAAGCTCTTAGTAAAGCAGAGGTCTATGTACTCGAGGGTGGCACTAAGGCCTGGATAGATGCAGGACTGGAGTCAGAAAAAGGTCCAAGCCATTTAGCTTCTCCTGCCTTAGATCGATATAAGCGCCCATACGAAGGTACCAGCGTTGATCCCAAAGCAATGCAAGCCTATTTGGATTGGGAGTTTGGTCTTGTAGAGCAACTGGGCAAGGATGGCACCCACCACTTTTGGGTTCTCTAGATCATTGCCTGTAAAAAATATGCCAGGGCGCTATAGCTCTGGCATATTCATTTTCAACTTAAGCAATCTTGTTACGAATAATGCCGACGCCCGTAATTTCTGTTTCCATCATGTCGCCAGGTTTTAAAAACTCTGGAGGCTTTCTGCTATTTCCTACTCCCGCCGGCGTTCCTGTTGCAATAATGTCCCCGGGTAATAAGGTCAGACTCCTTGAGAGCTCGGCAATGATTACGGGAATTTTGAAAAACATTTGCTTATAACTGGCATTCTGCTTTTCAACTCCATTTACGCGGCAAATGATTCGGGTGTCATCTAAGTTGACACCACCAGCAGTAACGATCCACGGCCCCATTGGCCCATGACCATCTAAGCTCTTACCTTTAAACCATTGCCCAGAATGGCGCTTTTGTTGAACGTCACGAGCTGTGGTGTCGTTATAGGCTGCGTACCCAAAGACATAATCCATCGCATTAGCCTCGGGGATATTTTTACCCTTCTTACCAATCACTACTGCGAGCTCTGCTTCCCAATCAATCATGGTCGAGTAACTTCCATCATAGGGAATGGAATCAAAAGGACCGTTCATGGTTTGGGTACCTTTAGTGAAGAGCACTGGAACTGTTGGATATTCTTTAACACCCTGATCCGCTCGCCTATCTTTACCCTCTTCAAAATGATCTAAATAGTTCCAGCCCACACAGTAGATATTGCTCTGTGGATTTGGGATTGGGGAAAGTAAAGCTACTTGATTGACATTGACTAACTTTGAGCTACGGTTCTGAAAGAGTCCCGCTAACTCCAACAGCCCTTGATTACCTGCTGCCGCCAAAGACACCATGGAAGATGGATCAAAAGAAAGTTTTATTTTTTGACGTGCAGCCTCTGCAGGAATATCCACCACTAGTCCATCATTAGTTACAAGGCCCAGTCTTGATGAAGCTCCCATTTTAGGAATGTAGTTAGCCACTCGAAAGCCAGCCTTACCAGTTAGCGGTTCAACCACAATATTCTGGGAATCCCTGGGAGCAGCCATCGCGCTAGACATAAACATACTACCCATGGCGGCTGAAGCGCCCAGTTTTAGAGCATCTCTTCGATTTGTATCCACATCGTCTCCTTAAATAATTTGGTTATTCGTTGCTTTAGCAAACAATCTGTTCTAAATACTAATCCTAAAAAAAGTTCTGGGGCAGAAAAAGTAAAACTTCGCTATTCTTGACACATGTTT
The DNA here is from genome assembly GCA_903835865.1 of uncultured beta proteobacterium. Lineage (GTDB taxonomy): Bacteria > Pseudomonadota > Gammaproteobacteria > Burkholderiales > Burkholderiaceae > Polynucleobacter. Next base: position 1,582 of record CAILON010000351.1, on the reverse strand, counting down.
CATATAAAACCTCAATTCCCAATCCTCCTCATTGCTCTCTTGGGTCTCACCGCTTGTGAGCGCGATAACTACACAACTTGGAATTGCACATCTATGACGCAGCCTAAGAATTCTATGGTGCTCAAAAAGGCACAAATGCAATTTCTGGATCTTAAGTTAGATTATTGTGGAAGCTTGGGTGAACGCAGTTACTTTGAACAAAAGTGCCCCGCCAATATCCAAGAGTCGAGCTATACCTTCACCCCATCAACCGGGGCGTTAGTGGGAAATGGTCAAAATTATCAGTGCAGCGCTCTATAGCGTTATGAATCGAATTAGCCCCAAGAAATTACTGCTGAGTAAATGGACTGCCGTTCATCCTATCGATAAACAAAAACATTTCTTAGTAAGCAAAGTCATCCTTCCTGATGAGCCTCTACAGGCTATTGAGTTTATCGAGATTGAGTCTGTTTATAGCAAGCAAAGTTCGCAAATTCCCTGGCGCGAACTTATGAATTCTGATCAGTGGATACAAGGCTGGAAATAAAAAAGCTGCCGCTTATTTTCATAAGGGCAGCTTGCTTTACTTAAAGTAATTTTTTACTTTTTTCCGCTAGAAGATTTCTTAACAAGATCATCTATGTTCTTTTCGGCAGCTTCGGCTACCTGATTAACAATTTTTCTACCTTCTTTAAACATATTCTGTCCAGTAGCAGACATTTCATTAACCACTTTAGATAACTTATCTGCCTGAGCTGGCAATTTATTTTCAGCATCCTGAAGCCAGTTCACTAAAGAACTACGAACCTGTTCAAGGTGTTTTTCAGTTTCATCGGCAGCGCCTTCACTGATATCCTTAAGCACTGACTTTACTTTCTTTTGGTAAGAAGCAGCTCGCTTAGTAGCCTCTTTCGCAGCTTCTTCTTGTAAGTCTTTTAACTTTGCTAAGTCATTTTTGGCAGCAGATTTAGCGCTATCCAATGCATTCTTCATGCTCCATTCCATCTCAGCAATGTGATGCTCGCTTAAATTTTTAGCGGCATCCAACAACTTATGCGAATACTCAAAAAGCTCTTTTGCTTTTTCTCTTTGCCATTTTTGCAGATCATGTGCGTCCATTTTTTAGTCCCTTATAAAGTAAGCGTTGATGAATTACCCTCTATAGACTCTAAACCCAAATCCTGAATCTGCCAATTCCCCTTTATCCAAGCATTAAAATAAGGGGATGAGTGAACAAAAAAGCCTTTATGACAGTATTGGTGGAATCGACAAGATCGATGAATTGGTAGATCGCTTCTATGACCTAATGGCTCTAGAGCCCAGCTTGACCGAATTGCGGAATATGCATCCCCAAGATCTTTCTGGCTCTCGAGAAAAATTAAAATTTTTCCTTACAGGTTGGACGGGTGGGCCCGATATCTACTCCCCTAAATATGGTAACCCCATGTTACGGGCGAGACATTTACCCTTTAAGATTGGCATCAAAGAACGCAACCAATGGTTGACATGCATGTATCAAGCACTTGAGGATTGCGGCATTGACGGTGATATCGCTAAACAGTTGGAAGAGTCTTTTTTCAATACGGCTGACTGGATGCGCAAT
>CAILON010000350.1 GCA_903835865.1 uncultured beta proteobacterium | reverse complement strand
TCGGAGGATAATGGATAAACATCCTTTTATCCCCTTGAATTCACTTATTAATAACGCATTAAATTATGACAATTCAATTTAGTACCAAGATTTTCCCTCAAGCTGACCTAGGGAATCAAAAATCCCTTAAATCTAGCCTCAAAACCCTATTGGCCCACGCCACTGATTGCTTGGTATTGGCTTATTCCAAGGCGGATCTGGAAGGCTTTGGTGGCGGCAAAGGCGCCAAGGTAAAAACCGGACTTTTGGTTGAGCTAGATCAACTATTGGGAGGCTCGGTAAGCCATGCAAATATCGTGGGTGATCTTGACGCTAAGCAGGCTTCCGCGTGTGTCTTACGCGCAGAAAAATCTTGGAGCGCAAATGGGGTGAAGGCAAAACGGGTTTTACTAGTTGGCTTAGGTGATTTACATCTTTCGAGCGATCGTAGTTTGACTGCTTTCTCCAAGATTGCCCGTGCAGCATTGAAAGCGCTTAGTGGGGGCTCAATCGAAAATGCGCTTTGGTTTATCCCAAGTTTTTCTCTTGCGCATCAAGCCAGCTTTATTGCTGATGAAGTGCGCTTAACGATTCAATATGCTGGTGATCAGGCCTATCGTTTTGGCGTGCGTCAACCCGCCATGAAATTTAAAGCAAAAGATCAAGCAGATACTTTTAAACATCTGATATTTGCTGGTAATGATGCTTGTAGCAAAGAACTAAAGGATGCCGTTGCTCAAGGTGTTGCCATGGTTGAGGGCATGAACCTAGCAAAAGATTTGGGTAATCTTCCACCGAATATCTGTACGCCAACCTATTTAGGTAAAGCAGCTCAGAGTCTGACCAAAAAAGCCGGCCTTAAGGTTGAGGTTTTGGGTCTCAAGCAAATTCAGGCTTTGGGGATGGGTTCTTTTCTATCGGTAGCCAAGGGCTCTGATACGCCCCCACAATTTATTGTGATGCGTCATCAAGGTGGTAAGGCTGGCGAAGCTCCAATCGTTCTGGTTGGCAAAGGCATTACTTTTGATACTGGCGGCATTTCATTAAAGCCTGGCGAAGCGATGGATGAGATGAAATACGACATGTGCGGTGCCGCATCTGTTATCGGCACGATGTATGCCACTGCGCTCATGAAGCTCAAGAAAAATGTCATTGGTGTAGTGCCGACTTGTGAAAATATGCCGTCTGGCGGCGCTACACGTCCTGGCGATATTGTGAAAAGTATGTCTGGCCAAACCATTGAGATTTTAAATACCGATGCTGAGGGTCGCCTTATTCTTTGTGATGCTCTAACTTATGTAGAGCGCTTTAAGCCAAAAGCCGTGATTGATATCGCCACCCTAACCGGTGCTTGCGTGATCGCTTTGGGTCATGTGCACAGTGGCCTGTTCTCAGATGATGAGGGTTTAGTACAGGCCTTGACTAAAGCTGGCCAAGCTTCCTTAGATACTGTTTGGCGCTTGCCTTTGGATGCTGCCTATCACGAGCAGTTGAAATCCAATTTTGCTGACGTAGCCAATATTGGCGGCAGACCAGCTGGTAGCGTCACCGCAGCCTGTTTTCTATCTCGCTTCACAGAAAAATATAAGTGGGCTCACTTAGATATCGCTGGGACAGCCTGGAAGAGTGGTGCGGCTAAGGGGTCTACCGGCCGACCAGTTCCATTGCTCCTTAATTACTTGCTTGAGCAGAACTAAGCTTCCAATAGGGCGCTTAGTACATTCATCATGGCTCGAATTGATTTCCACAGTAATGTTGCCGATAAGTTGCAATACGCTTGTCGTCTGACTCGCAAAATTTGGAGTGATACTCCGAGCGGTCAACCCGTTCGCAATATTGTGATGGTGGGTGAAAAGGCAGATTTGCAAAAGCTTGATGAATTGCTTTGGACTTTTAGTAGCACTGATTTTTTACCGCATTGCTTTATCGATGATGAATCTGCTGCTGAAACCCCGATTGTTCTCACGGATGATTTTGCTTCCGCCGCATTAAATCAAATTCCCCATGCGGATGTCATGATCCATTTGGGTATGCGTATGCCACAAGATGTTGCAACATTGGTTGCGCGCTTCCCAAGAATTGTGGAAATAGTGACAGTCAATGAAACGGAACGCCTAGCAGGGCGTGAGCGTTTTAAAGCCTATCGAGACCTGGGTCACGAGCTTCATAACTTTGATCAGTCGAAAAGCTAATTATGTTGATTCATCCTCAGATTGATCCAGCGGCTATTCGCTTAGGTTCCTTTGCAATCCATTGGTATGGATTGATGTATCTCTTGGCCTTTGCGCAATTTTTATTATTAGGTCGTTTACGCATTCGGGCGCCACGTTATCAAGCCTTAGGATGGATGTATAAGGATCTAGAGGATCTTTTATTCGCGGGTGTTTTAGGCGTAGTGCTAGGCGGACGAGTGGGTTACACCCTGTTCTATATGCCAGCATATTATCTTTCTCATCCCTTAGACATTCTGAAGATTTGGGAAGGCGGGATGTCTTTCCATGGTGGCCTCTTAGGAGTTCTCCTTGCGCTTTATTGGTTTGCTCACAAACGCAAAACCACTTTCTTTGTAGTAAGTGACTTGGTTGCACCCTTAGTGCCATTCGGATTGGCATTTGGCCGACTTGGCAATTTTATTAATGGCGAGCTCTGGGGAAGGCCAACGGATCTGCCTTGGGCGATGGTATTCCCATTAGTGGACTCCATTCCGCGTCATCCCTCGCAAATCTATCAATTGCTTAGTGAAGGTGTTTTGCTTGGTATTGCACTCTGGATTTACTCAAGCAAGCCGAGACGTGTAGGGCAGGTTTCTGGATTTTTCTTGCTCGGTTATGGAGTCTGTCGTTTCTTGGCAGAATATGCTCGCGAGCCCGATGCCTTTTTAGGCCTGCTAGGGCTTGGTCTTTCGATGGGGCAATGGTTGTGTGTGCCGATGATCATTTTTGGCATCTATCTGATGACTGCATTTAAATCCAAATCAGCCTAATTTTAGGAAATTGAATTATTTCCCATGCTGAATGAAGAAGTCACACTTCGTAAATTAGAAATTCTTTGCTCCTTTGTGCGGACGGGAAGTTTGGCAAAGACTGCCGATGAATTGCACTTAAGTTCAGTCAGTATTCATAAGGCCTTACATTCTTTAGAGAGCGGAGTGGGCTGTCCTTTGTTTATCAAGGAGGGCCGTCAATTAAAGCCGCTACCTGCTGCTCTGTATTTAGCAGAAATGAGCATGGATATGCTTAGCGATATTGAACGCATTATCAAAAAGACCAGAGCAAAGGCGGGAATTGAGACTGGGCAGATACGCTTAGGTTCGATGTACTCTTTAACCGCCAATATCATCCCTCGTTTGATTATGGGAACGAAAATTCGGAGACCAGATTTAGATATTGATTTGCATCTTGGCTCCAATGAGGAGTTGATGAAAAAGTTATCCGAGGGCAGTATTGATGCCGTAGTGATTGCTACTCCCACAGGAAAATTGCCTGACGGGGTGCAAGTGGTGCCCTTATTTGATGATCAATTATTCTTTGCCTCATCTCAAAAAAATAAGCCCAAAAAAGCGAATATTGATTTAGCCCAACATCGTGATGAAAAGTACCTCACATTACAAGATGGCTTTGCAACTACTTCTGGTTTTTACGAGGCTTTCAAATTGGCTGGATTTAAGCCTAATGTCGTCATGAAGGTTGGCGATATCTTCTCTTTGATGAATATGGTGTCTGGAGATTTAGGCATTGCGCTCTTGCCAGGTCGAGTAAGAGCGCTAATGGGTGACGCCATCACTTTCACTCCTTTATTGCCCAAGTATGAGGTCACACAACACATTGCCTTGATGTATCTACAGGCTAATGAGTCAAATCCCAATATCCTGGCTTTAGCCGCTGAAGCCCGTATGCTGCATCGCAAGGCAGCCTAAGCAATTTTTCTGAACTATCACTATCATTAACTTTAAGTTAATGAAATGACATTTCGATTAATTGATTTAGCCCAAGCGCAGGAATACATTAAGTGATCAATCTGTTGAGTACCTTTCTTTGAAAGAAATACATGCTTGAAAAGCTTGCTAAAGCCCGCTACTTTTCGCGCCTAACCGGTGCTGTAAATCGCCTTATTTCTGAGCGAGGCGAGTCTAATGCCGTAAGCATGGCTGATGATGTCATTAATAACTATCGTAAGTTGACTAAAGATCAGCATGGTAAATTTTTTACCTTCTTATTTGAAAAACTCAACCCTGATCCTGCTGCAGTGATGACTGCCGCTCAGCATTTTTCAGCAGAAGCGAACGCACGTAATTACATTAAATTACAGCGCGTTACAGAACCACCAAGACAAGAATTATTTCGCCGATTGAATCGGGCTAGCAATGGTACTGCAGCGCTAGTGGAGATGCGACGTGATCTTTTGCAATTACTAGATAAGCAACCAGAATTAACGGCTGTTGATTTTGACTTGCGACATTTACTGTCCTCATGGTTTAACCCTGGTTTCTTAAAAATGCATCGCGTTGATTGGAAATCACCCGCAGAAGTACTCGAAAAACTCATTAAACATGAGGCCGTGCATGCCATTGATGGTTGGGATGACTTGCGCCGCCGCCTGCAGCCTGATCGTAGGTGTTTTGCATTCTTTCACCCGCAGCTCCCAAATGAGCCGCTGATTTTTGTTGAGGTGGCACTGTTACCTGAAATCCCTGCGGTCATCACTCCATTGGTGGATAAAAAAGCAGAAACCATGCACCAGACATCTCACTACAAAGTGGCTGCGTTTTATTCCATTAGTAACTGTGAACCAGGTCTACGTGGTGTATCCATGGGCAACTTCTTAATTAAAAGGGTTGCCGAACAGTTGCATGCTGAGTTCCCGAGTTTAAAAACTTTTGTAACGCTATCTCCTATTCCTGGATTTGTGGATTGGATTGCTGCTGGTGCAGATATTGCCGATGAAAAATCGAGCGTGCAATTAAAGCCTGCGATTAGGGCCGCCCGAGAGCAGGCACTCGAGATCCTAGGCTTGGCTAACCGCTCTTGGACTGAGCGCTTAGGTGCTGGTTGGCACCCAGATAATGCTACTGAGAAAGAAAAATCAGCATTGCTATGCCTGGCAAGTATTTATTTAGGATTAGGCTCAGCAAATAGAAATGGGAATCCTGTAGCTAAGTTCCATCTAGGTAATGGCGCAAGATTGCATCAAATTAATTGGGCAGGCGATCTTTCCCGCAAAGGATTGCGCCAGTCTGCCTCATTGATGGTGAACTATTTATATGATCTTTCTTCGGTTGAAGAGAACCACGAACGTTTTACACAGGGTCAAATTGATTATTCCCGTGCGGTAGGGCGTTTAATGACGCTATAAATACGAAATCAAATGAGTTTATTTAGCTTGAAGCGCCGTAAAATGAACTCTAATGGTGTCAAATGAGATAACAAGTAATAAATAAACAAGCCAAGAAAAATGGCAAATGGAGGAGACAGTTATGACCAAGCAATCCACTTTAAATAGAATTCTAAAAAAAGTATTATTTTTGATATGCGCCGCACCTTTGGCTGCCTTGGCCCAAGAATGGCCTAACAAGCCCATTACTTTTGTAGTGCCATTCCCTGCTGGTGGAGGCACCGATGCTTTTGCTAGACCTTTAGCAGCACAGTTAACAAAGCAGTTAGGTAAGCAAATCATTATTGATAACCGCGGTGGGGCAGGCGGTACTCTGGGTGCCTCAATTGCAGCGAAAGCGGCGCCAGATGGCTATACCTTCTTCATGGGTGCAGCTCACCATGCCATTGCACCTGCGATGTATCCGAATTTGGATTACGACATTGAAAAGAGTTTTATTCCGGTAGCAATGGTTGCAACACCACCGCAAGTGATCGTGGTGAATCCAAAAAATGTTCAGGTGAAGGATTTGAAAGAATTCATTGCGCTGCTGAAAAAGAATCCAGGTAAATTCAATTACGCTTCCGCTGGAAATGGTTCATCCCATCATTTAGCTGGCGAGCAATTTAAGATGTTGACCAAAACCTTTATTACTCACATTCCTTACCGCGGTGCAGGCCCTGCTATGCAAGACCTGATTGCTGGACAGGTAGATATTGAGTTTGATGGTTTGGGCTCTTCAGCTGCTCAAATTAAGAATGGCTCGATTGTCGCTTTGGCAGTTGCTTCGCAAAAGCGCGCTCCTGGCTTTCCGAATGTACCAACTGCTGCTGAGGCAGGCTTAGTGGGCTATGAAGTTTCTACTTGGTATGGCTTATTTGCTCCTAAGGGCACTCCACAGCCCATCATAGATAAGATGACTGCTGAAGTTCAAAAGGCAATTAATACTCCTGAGCTCAAGACGATATGGACCAATAACGGTTCCGATACTCCAAATCTTACAGGTGATGCATTTGCGAAGTTTATCAATGCGGATATCAAACGTTGGGCTGCTGTAGCAAAAGCCTCAGGCGCTAAGTTGGATTAATCGCAAGAATATTTTTAAACATAATTGAGTTTGGTTTGAGGTTCTAATGAATTTATATTCCCTATTGGAAAAAGGTTTTCCAAAAGATAAAAAAGCATGTGCGCTTGAAACGCATGATGGTTTGTATTACTCATGGAGTGATCTTGAGCGGGCCACTGCAAAAATGGCCAACTTGCTTAAGGATCTTAAGCTACCAGCTGGATCTAGGGTGGCGGTTCAGGTTGAAAAATCCCCTGAGGCACTGTTTTTGTATCTGGCGACGATTCGTGCAGGCTATGTATATTTACCTCTAAATACCGCCTACCAAGCTGCGGAAATTCAATACGTTGTTGAGAATGCGGAACCAGCGGTAGTGGTGTGTAGCAGCAAGAATTTCTCATGGGTATCTAAAGTTGCCTTTAAAGCGGGTACTAAGCATGTATTTACCTTAGATGAAGATCGTACGGGAACCTTGTTAGAGCGTGCCGGGAGTCTTAGTGACACATTTAAAACCGTGCCCGCTAAGGATGATGAGCTCGCAGCTATTTTGTATACCTCCGGTACAACTGGTCGCAGCAAAGGCGCCATGTTGACGCACAAAAATCTGGGTAGCAATGCTCAGGTATTGCAAAAGTTCTGGGGTTGGAAAAAAGGTGACGTGCTTTTGCATGCATTACCCATCTTCCATGTGCATGGTTTGTTTGTAGCAGCGCATGGCGCGCTGATTAATGGCAGCAAAATGATTTGGTTACCACGCTTAGATACTGCTCAACTGATCAAGCATATGCCTAGGTCAACAGTCATGATGGGTGTACCCACATTCTATGTTCGATTATTAGCAGACAAAGGCTTTACCAAGCAAGTAACTCGCAATATGCGTTTATTCATCTCGGGCTCAGCACCATTGTTAACTGAGACTTTTAATACGTTTAAAGAAGTCATTGGTCAGCCAATTCTGGAGCGTTACGGTATGAGTGAAACTGTG
>CAILON010000349.1 GCA_903835865.1 uncultured beta proteobacterium | reverse complement strand
GCTTGCTCTAAAAGACGACGAGAGTCGTTGAGGGTTTTAAAAGATTGGGTTACTTCTGCTGCTAGAGGAAGAAGTCCTGCATGACGATCAAGCAGCTCGCGTTGCGCGCCACCTTTCAGAAGCAGTTGATGGGCATGTTGACCATGGATATCTACCAACTGGTCCCCAGCTTCCCGTAATTGCGTCACCGTGGCAATGCTGCCGTTAATAAAGGCGCGACTTCGACCATTGGTCTCAACCGTTCTTTTGAGCAAGAGGCTTTGACCATCATCTTCCAATGGAAAGCCTTGATCGTCTAACCATTGTTTAAAGTGCGATGTTTGTTCTGGATCTATTCTGAAGAGGGCAGAAATTTCTGCGCGAGTAGAGCCTTCACGAATTTGGCTGCTATCTGCCCGCTCGCCTAATACCAGGCTAAGTGCATCGAGCAAAATCGATTTTCCGGCACCAGTTTCGCCCGTAAGGACAGTAAAGCCGGCAGCAAAATCCAGTTCAAGTTGATCGACGATGACAAAGTCACGAAGAGAGATAGTTTGAAGCATGTATTAGCGTAGCAAAAAATACGACATCAAAATGTCGATGGGTATTCATTCCAGTGAAGCTTCTCGCGCAAAGTCTTGTAGTCGCTATGACCGCGCGGATGCAGGAAGGTAATGGTTTTGCTAGATTGGCGAACTTCAATCTTGTCGCCACTTTGTAATTCAGTTTGGGATTGCATATCAAAGTTCACAATTACTTCGCGACCATCAACCACTTCAATAATGGTTTCAGAATCTGCTGGTAATACGATTGGCCGATTGGAAAGAGAGTGCGGTGCAATTGGCGCAAGCAAGATGCCAGCAACACGAGGATGAAGAATGGGTCCGCCTGCTGAGAGGGCATATGCAGTAGAGCCGGTGGGTGTAGACACAATCAAGCCGTCAGAGCGTTGGTTGTACATAAAGGAGCCATTGACGTGCACCGCTAACTCCACCATTCCTGAAATACCAGAGCGATTTACCACCACATCATTAAGGGCAAGGGCTTGATTAATTTTTTTGCCATTACGCAACACAACCGCATCTAAGAGAGTTCTGGTATCCGCTTCGTATTCACCAGCAATAATTTTGGGGAGAATGGTTTGTACCGACTGAATAGGGATGTCTGTCATGTAACCCAAGCGACCCATATTGATCCCTACCAGCGGGACGTTCATGCCAGCCAGTTGGCGGCCAATTCCTAGCATTGTCCCGTCGCCACCCAAAACCACCACCAAATCAATTGCCCCAGCAAAGTCATCTACAGCCTTGGTTGGGAAGTCCGTCAACTTGAGATGTGCTGCGGTTGCAGCCTCTATAAAGACCTTACAGCCCAGATCGGAAACCAGTTTGGCTAAGTCTTTAAGGTGCTCCTCAATCCCATCGGCCTGATATTTGCCGACAAACGCAACTCGGCTAAATGCCTTATTGGTGGAATTTGGGGAAGGGCTTAACATATAACGATTAAACCATAGGCATAAAATCCCTTCCACCATGGATGAACG
>CAILON010000348.1 GCA_903835865.1 uncultured beta proteobacterium | reverse complement strand
GATCCTTGCACATCTGTATCCACTGCAAGACAGGCTAACTCTCCAACCCCATTTGGGAAGGGGAAGAGGGCGGCACACCCGAAGAGTACGCGGTCATGCTCTATCACTGAAAAGCGCTGAATATCACGCTCAATGACATCCTGTCCCCGGGCGGCCAAGATACCTTCTTCTTCTAAGGGCATCGTGAGTTGCAAAATTCCACCTACGTCATCTTGATTGGCTTCGCGCAAATTCTCAATATCAGAGGAGGCCAACATCATGCCGATGCCATCGTGCGTAAAGAGCTCTTCAAGCAATGCGCCATCTTGATTGCAGGGTAAGAAGTGAACACGACTCACGCCAGCACGAATTGCCCTTCCTGAAATATTGAGCAAACTCTTCATGCTTATTTCAAGATTACTATTCTGACTCACATATTCTTGTAGTTGAGGTAGAGAAAGCTCGGTAATAAAGTCACCCTCATCGTCCTTAAGTCCGGCAAAAGGACTGAGGAAAATGAGTTTGTCTGCTTTTAAGGCAGCAGCTGTCGATGCAGCAACATCTTCGTAGGCCAAATTAAACGCCTGACCCGTTGGCGAGAACCCTAGGGGCGAAAGCAAAACAATTTTGTTGCTATCTAGCGACTGACGAATCGAAGAAGAATCTACCTTGCGCACTAAACCAGTGTGAATGTAATCGACACCTTCCACTACACCAATTGGCATAGCGGTAATGAAATTACCGGAGATCACTGAAATACGTGAGCCAGCCATCGGCGTATTTGGTAAGCCACGACTAAAAGCTGCTTCAATATCTAAACGTAATTCACCTGCCGCCTCTTTAACGCACTCTAGTGCGGCAGCGTCGGTGATACGGTAGGTGTTCATGGCGCTCTTACCAAACTTGCTCTTAATCTTGCGCAACATCAACTGTTCTTCAATCTGAGGGCGGATGCCGTGGACCAGCACAATGCGCATACCCATGGCATGCAACATGGCGATATCCTCGATGAGATTTTCAAGGCCGATTTCTTGGGCTAGTTCGCCAGCAAAAGCAATGACAAAGGTCTTTTCTCGAAAGCTGTGAATATAGGGGGCAACGTCGCGTAACCATCCTACGAAGGGGAAGTTGGAGGTAGATTCTTCGGCGCTTGAGGCCTGATTTGGTGCATTTGTCGGCATAGTGAGAAAATTATAGGGTGCAAGAGCCTATAAACCAACAAAAACCCAAAGCAATCCCAAACCCTGTGCCTGCTTCCAACACCTCGCGTAAGCTCGAAATCCGCTTTCCAGAAGAATTGCCGGTCTCAAGTCAGCGCCAAATTATTCAGGATGCTTTGCAATCACACCAGGTAGTGATCGTTTGTGGCGAGACGGGCTCTGGTAAGACGACTCAGCTGCCAAAGATTTGTCTTGAATTGGGCCGAGGGACAATCAATGGCGGTAAGTTGATAGGTCATACCCAGCCACGCCGTATTGCTGCTACTGCCACTGCGAAGAGAATCGCTCAAGAGTTAGGCTCCCCAGTGGGTCAGGATGTGGGCTATCAGGTGCGTTTTGCTGATAAGACGAGTGCCACCGCCTCTATTAAGTTAATGACGGATGGAATACTGCTGGCAGAGACTCAACGAGATCCACAGTTGCGGGCTTATGACACACTCATCATTGATGAGGCCCATGAGCGCAGTCTCAATATTGATTTCTTATTAGGGTATCTCAGGCAGCTATTGCCAAAAAGGCCAGATCTCAAACTCATTATTACCTCTGCCACCATTGATGCTCAGCGCTTCGCTGATCACTTTGCAATCGATGGCAAATTAGCCCCAGTGATCGAGGTGAGCGGAAGACTCTTTCCGGTGGTGCAGCGATATTCACCGCTAGAGCCTGATGCCAAGCCAGATGGAAAAAAAGAATCCAAGCAAGCCAAGGAAATTCCGGATGCTGTTGCCGAGGAAATTGCCCGGGCATGGGGTGAAGGTGCAGCTGGGGCGGGAGATGTATTAGTATTTTTGCCTGGTGAGCGTGAAATTCGGGATTGTGCAGAAGCACTTCGTAAAGATCATGTATTGCAGCAACGTTTTCATCCAGAGGTACTTACCTTATTTGCACGCCAATCGGTCGCTGAGCAAGAAAGGGTATTTAGTCCCGGGAATGGTCGCCGCATTATCTTGACAACAAACGTAGCCGAAACCTCATTAACTGTTCCTGGTATTCGCTATGTGATTGATAGTGGTTTGGCCCGAGTCAAACGTTATTCGTATCGCAACAAAGTAGAGCAATTGCAGATCGAGCCTATTTCTCAAGCGGCTGCCAATCAAAGGGCCGGGCGTTGCGGACGGGTTTCTGACGGCATTTGTATTCGCTTGTATAGCGAGCAGGATTATCAAGGTCGCCCCAAGTTTACAGATCCCGAAATTTTACGGAGCTCATTAGCGGCAGTTCTATTGCGCATGAGCTCACTGCACCTACCTCGCATTCAGCAATTTCCCTTTATCGATAAACCTTTAGGGCGAGCGATTACCGATGGCGTGCAGCTCTTAGACGAGTTGGGCGCCATTGAGTTTGATGAAAATCTGGCTGGGGATAATCAAGATATTAATCAGAGCTTTAAATTAACTGCTATTGGTAAGCAGCTAGCAGATTTACCTCTTGATCCTCGAATTGGTAGGATGCTCTTAGCTGCCAAAGAACAAAACGCCTTAAAAGAAGTCACGATTATTGCTTCAGCACTAGCTACACAAGATCCACGAGAAAGACCCTTGGATCAGGCAGCAGCTGCAGACCAGGCGCATTTGCAATTTGCGGATGAGCGCTCGGAGTTTCTGAGTTTTGTAAAACTATGGAATTGGTATCAAGACGCTTTGCAGCATAAGCACAGCAATCGTCAATTAGAGACTCTGTGTCGTAGTAAATTTTTATCGCCACGTCGCCTACGAGAGTGGCGCGATGTCCATGGCCAACTCCATACGATGCTAGGAGAAAAGGGTTGGAAAGAAAATAGCTTGCCAGCCACCTATGAGCAAGTGCATCTTTCTTTGCTAACAGGGCTGTTGGGATATGTTGCGAAAAAAGAAGAAGATGAAAAGTCTCAAGAACGCGGGAGTAAGACTGGTGGATATATAGGCGCCCGAGGTATTCGACCTTTTATTTGGCCAGGTTCAACCATTGGCAAAAAGGCGGGGGCTTGGATCTTAGCGGGTGAGTTGCAAGAAACCACTCGTATGTATGCTCGAACGATTGCCAAAATTGAACCGCAGTGGGTTGAGCGTGTTGCAGCGCATCGCCTCATTAAATCCTTGAGCGATCCTTTTTGGGATAACCGCCAAGGTGAAGTAATGGCCTTTGAGCGCGGCACTCTATATGGCTTACCTATCTATCATGGGCGCCGAGTGCGTTATGAACCACATAACCCAGAAGATGCTCGCGAATTATTTATTCGTCAGGCTTTAGTTCAAGAAGAAATGTTTGGTCGCATGGATACCCCCACGCTTCAAAGAGAAACTGAGGCTGATGCCAAGAAAAAGTACCCCAATCTTTTTGGTTTCTTCTGGCATAACCGACGCTTGATTAAGGAGATTGAAGCGCTTGAGCATCGCTCACGTCGTCCAGATGTCTTAGTTGACGATGATTTGCTTTTTGCCTTTTATGATTCCCGAATTCCTAAATCGGTTTGCAGTCGTGAAGGGCTTTCTGCATGGTTTAAAAAAGATGTTGAACTGGATTCTCAGCTACGCTTAGCTAAGGCAGATTTGATGCGCCATGAAGCAGCTGGGATCACTGTAGATCGCTACCCAAAAAAGATGATGGTTGGTGGAGCTGAGCTCAGCCTGACTTATCACTTCGAGCCGGGTAGCCCTAAAGATGGCGTTACCTTAGTTGTCCCTTTAACTCAGCTTAACCAAGTAGATGGTCGACGTTGTGAGTGGCTGGTACCGGGGATGTGTGAGGAAAAAGTCTCATTGCTATTAAAGTCTCTTCCGCAAAAACTCAGACGTCACTGCGTTCCGCTACCCGACTACGCAAAGTCATTCTTAGAACGTAAGTTGGATGAAAAGCAGTTTGGCGCCGGAGATTTTCTAGATAGCTTGATCAGCGATATTAGACAAGAGCGTGGATTGGAGATTAAACGCACGGACTTTAGACCAGAATCTTTGCCATTACATTGCTCAATGAACTTTCGCTTGATTGATGAGCACGGAAGACAGCTTGAGGTAGAGCGCAATTTGGCGCGCTTGCGTTCCGAATATGGAGACACTGCACGCAGCGCTTTCCAAGCCATCGCGCAAGAAGCAGCCCAAGTAGAGTTAGGGGTTGAACCAGCATCAACCAGGGCTCAGCCAAAAGATGCAAAGTCCTCTGCAGATCATGCTAGAAAAGTAGAGCAAGGTGGATATCGTTCCTGGGAGTTTGGCGAACTTCCAGAAACCCTCGAGATTCAAAAAGGCAATCAAACCCTTTTTGGTTATCCAGCATTAGTAGATCGGGGCGACTACGCCGATTTGGAAGTGTTTGATGATGTACTGGAAGCTAGAAAGCATCACCGACAAGGATTACGACGCCTTTTTGTATTGGCAAATAAAGATACCCTCAAGGCATTACAAAAACAATTGCCAGGCTTGCGTGAACTGGGCCTCTTATTTATCAATATCGGATCAGTAGACGGTCTGGTAGAGCAGATTCTGAATTTAGCGGTTGAGCGGGCTTTTATGTCCGATGAACTCCCAATGAATTCAGAGCAATTTTCAGAGCGATTATTGGCTGGTAAACCAAGGCTAGCTTTGATTGCGCAAGAGCTTGCCAAGCATGCCTTAGCCGCTCTGCAAACCCATGCTGACCTACAAAAGAAACTTGCTCAGGCAAAGGCAGCTTCGCCAAGCGCCTATGCAGATATTCAGGGGCAGTTAGAGGGCCTCATCTTTCCTAAATTTGTTTCAGAAATTCCCTATTCGCAGCTGGTACATATCCCCAGGTATCTACAGGCGATAGCCCTCAGAGT
>CAILON010000347.1 GCA_903835865.1 uncultured beta proteobacterium | reverse complement strand
CGCTTGCCATTGGTTCTCTTACATGGCGGACATGGTAGTTGGGAGCATTGGGCTAAGAATGTTGAGGTTTTAACAGAGTACTTTCATATATTTGTGCCTGATATGCCTGGTTTCGGAGAATCTTCCTTCTTTGATGGCCAATTCCAGTCTGGCATGATGGAACCGATGATGGCCACCATGAATACTTTGATCGGCGAAGATCAATGGGTCAATATTGCCGGTTTTTCATTTGGTGGATTTGTAGCAGCCCATTTAGCTAATCAGCGCAAACAGATTTCAAAATTAGCCCTCTTAGGAAGTGCGGGGCATGGCGGTCCTCGCCGCCCAAGAGGTGAGTTATTGGCTTGGAAAGAAATTCAGGCCAGTGGCGATACCCAAAGATTGAGTGATGTCATGCGTGAGAATCTATATCAGCAAATGATCAGCACTTATGACAGGGTAGATTCTGAAGCTATTCGAATTCATCAAGATGCTTGTATTGCAACCCGCTTTAAGAGTAAACCGATTGCCAGACCGGGGGGGTTAGCAGAGCAACTTGAGCAATATGCTGGACCTGCCCTTCTGATATGGGGGGAGCACGACATAACTTGTACCCCAGAATATCTCATTGAAAAGCTAGTGAGTGGACGTAGTAATCGATCAAAAGAGCTGGTGATTGATGCTGGTCATTGGGTTCAATATGAAAGACCTGATCAAATTAACGCTAGCTTGATTCGATGGTTCAAACCGGTTTAAAAAATATGATGAGCAAAATTAATATTCATAACGAAGCTGATGTCATGGTGATTTCCGTGAATAATCCGCCAATTAATGCTGGTTCAACTGAAGTTCGCAAGGGCTTGTTGGATGCTATCCAAGCTCTTCAGAACGATCCAAACTCCTCTGCAGCGGTCATCATTGGTGCGGGCAATACGTTTATTGCTGGATCCGATATCAAAGAGTTTTCTCAACCCTTGGCTGAGCCACACTTGCCGACAGTCATCAGTGCTATTGAGAATTGCTCTAAGCCAGTAGTGTGCGCCTTGCATGGCGCTGCCCTTGGAGGCGGTTTTGAATTGGCCTTAGCTTGTGATGCACGTATTGCGTTAGAGGGCACAGTCGTCGGATTACCAGAAGTGACCTTAGGAATTATCCCTGGTGCAGGTGGAACTCAACGTTTACCCAGATTAATTGGTGTTGAAAAATCGATTGAGATTATTTGTGCTGGTAGTCGCATTAAGGCTGATGAGGCTTTAAAGCTGGGGATTATTAATAAGCTTGTTAAAGAGGATCTCTTGGGTAATGCAATTACCTTCGCAAGATCTTTAATTGGTCAAAAAATTCGCATCCGAGATGTTTCTACTCCTAGTGTTGAAGCTTCTACTGTTTTAGCAGCAACGCAAAAGGCTTTGAAGGCGGGTAAAAACCGCCCTAATATTCACAAAGCTATTGAGATGATTTGTAACGCCATCACATTGCCGATAGACCAAGGCTTGGCAATTGAGCGTGAGGTCTTTCAAGAGTTACGAGTTGGCACTGAAGCGAAAGCATTGCGCCATCAATTTTTTGCGGAGCGTAAATTATTTAAGGCATTAGGCAGTGATGAGCAAAAGCCAAAGCGCATTGAGCAAGTTGCGGTTATTGGTGCCGGAACCATGGGCTCTGGAATTGCTATAGCTTGTTTATCAGCTGGCTATATAGTGCTGATGCTGGATCAAAATGAAGCAGCCTTGGAAAACGGGGCAAAAAAGGTTGCAGACTTTTATGATTCTCGTGTCAAAAGCGGCAAGATAGCCGCAGAAAAAGCCAGCACAATTCTGAAGAACTTTACTTACTCTTCTCAATGGGCAGACATAGCTTCAGCAGATTTAGTAATCGAAGCGGTTTTTGAAGATATGGAAGTAAAGCATGCGGTCTTTCAGAAGATTGAAGAGTATGCAAGCCCTGAGGCATTACTTGCATCCAATACTTCTTATTTAGACATCGATGCTATTGCAGCCAAAACACAAAATCCATCTCGCGTATTTGGTTTGCATTTCTTTAGCCCGGCTCAGGTAATGAAGCTACTTGAAATCGTTCGCTGTAAGTTCACTGCTCCAAGTGTTATAGCAGCTAGCTTGCAATTTGCGAAACGTCTAGGTAAGACGCCAGTGATTAGCGCCAATGCATTTGGGTTTATTGGCAATCGTATTTACGCAGCTTACCGACGTCAATGTGAATTTATGCTGGAAGAGGGCGCCTATCCTGAGCAGATTGATAAAGCCCTAGAGGACTATGGATTTGCCATGGGCCCTTTTGCTGTGGCAGATATGTCGGGTTTAGATATTGCCTGGGCTATGCGTAAGAGCCAGGTTGGGACGCGAAACCCTGAGCATCGCTATGTCAATATTCCAGATGCCCTCTGTTTGGCAGGGCGTTTTGGTCGCAAAACAGGATCGGGCTATTACGAGTATCTTGAGGGAGCGAAAAAGGGGGTAGTCGATCCTTTTGTTCACAAAGTTATTGATGAAGCGAGCGCTACGAAAGGTATTATTCGCCGTGAATTTACTTCTGAAGAAATCGTGAATCGAGTTTTGTTTGCCATGATTAATGAAATTGCCCATTTAGCTTCTGAAAAAGTGGTGAGTGATGTCACGGATTGTGACGTAGCGCTGGTCAATGGCTATGGCTTCCCCCGTTGGTGTGGTGGCCCAGTATTTATTGCGCAGGAAATGGGTAAAGATAAACTCAATTCAGAAATAGATGCATTGGCAAAACTGAGTGGCCCAGGTTTTATCAAGGCCAATCTTGATGGTTTATTCGAGTAAAGAGAAACTTCTATGCACATAGTGATATCTGATGACCATCAAGACTGTATTCGAAATCTTTCTTGTTTTGAAAAATTGAATGGCCATACCGTTGAGATCTTTAACAATAGTGTGAGTGGCATTGATGCACTTGCCGAGCGTTATAAAAATGCAGAGGCGATTGTGTTGATCCGCGAGAGAACAGTGATCACTAAAGAATTATTAGATCGTCTTCCCAAGTTAAAGGTCATTTCCCAAACAGGAAAAATGACCTCCCATGTTGACTTACAAGCCTGTAAAGAAAAGGGCATTGTGGTAATGGATGGCAGGGGTTCAGGTTCAGCCACTGCTGAGTTAAATATGCTGCTCATCCTGGCATCCTTGAGAAAGCTAGTGGAAGAAGTAACGAGATTGAAGGGTGGGTTGTGGCAGGGCTATCTCGGCGATCAATTGGCAGGTAAGGTACTAGGGGTTTATGGTTTTGGTCGCATTGGTAAGCAAGTCTGTCATCTGGGGAAAGCGTTTGGCGCTAAGCCATTGGTCTGGGGTCGCGATAGCAGTCTTCAAAAAGCCTCCCAAGAAGGATTTGCACTGGCATCCTCCAAAGAGGATTTCTTTCGCACTAGCGATATTGTTTGTTTGCAGCTGAGATTAAATGATGAAACACGTCATATCGTCGGGCCTCAAGATTTGGCGATGATGAAGCCGAGTTCTTTGCTTGTAAATACCAGTCGTGCGGAATTGATTGTGCCTGGAGCCTTGGAAGCAGGACTTAAGCAAGGGCATCCAGCTTATGCTGCTGTAGATACGTATGAGTCAGAGCCCGTTTTAGGCGCTGAACATCCACTAGTGCATTTATCTAACTGTTTATGCACTCCACATATTGGCTTTGTAGAAAGAGAGAACTACGAAGCGTATTTTGGCATTGCTTTTGACAACATTAATGCCTATTTAGTGGGTTCACCTCAAAATTGTGTGAACTAATAATATAAAAAATGAGACGCATCATACAACACAGAAAGTAAAAAATGGATTTTCATTTAAACAGTGAGCAAAAAGCATTTGCTGATGCAGTGGGGAAGTTTGCTGAAAAGGAATTAGCTCCCGGTGCTTTAGAGCGTGCGCATAGTCCTGAATATCCTTGGGCAATAGCACAGAAAATTAGCGCACAAGGTTTATTGGGAATTACTTTCTCAGAAAAAGATGGTGGTATGGGCGGAACCCTGATGGATGCTGTCATTGCCATACAAGAGGTTGCGTTACATTGCCCTAAATCTGCCGATGTCGTGCAGGCCGGTAACTTCGGCGCCATCAGAACTTTCGTCGAGTATGCAAGTGACTCCCAAAAAGAAAAGTATTTACCCGACCTGCTGGCTGGAAAAAAAATTCTTGGCTTAGGCATGAGCGAGCCAGGAGCAGGATCTGCTGTTACTGAGTTAGCAACTTCTGCCAAAAAGGTAGATGGTGGTTATTTAATCAACGGCTCTAAAGTATTTTCTACTCACAGCCCTGAGGCTGGCCTATTCTTGGTGTATGTACGTTTTGGTCCTGGATTAGAGGGGATTGGGTCTGTATTGGTCGAGCGTGATGCCCCTGGACTCACGGTGGGTCGGCCTAATAGTTTTATGAGTGGCGAAGAGTGGTCGCAACTGTATTTTGAGGATTGCTTTATTTCTGATGATGGCCTTTTGTTAGGGCCGGGCGGATTTAAAAAGCAAATCAGCGGATTTAACGTGGAGCGCATTGGGAATTCTTCTCGTGCTCTTGCGCTAGGTCGCTATGCATTTAATAAGGCCAAGGAATACGCTTCAGTTCGCGAGCAATTTGGTAAACAGATTTGTGAATTTCAAGGAATCCAATGGAAGTTTGCAGATATGGCGGTCAAACTAGATGCTGCGCAATTAATGCTCTACCGGGCTGTAGTCAATGCGCAGGCTGGATTACCATCTGCCTATGAAACTACCGCTGCAAAGCTGATCTGCAATAACACTGGATTTGAAGTTGCCAATGAGGCGCTACAAATTATGGGGGCTACAGGTTATAGCCAAGAAACCCTAGTGGAATATTGCGTAAGACGCACTCGGGGCTGGATGATTGCGGGCGGATCTATTGAGATTTTGAAGAATAGAATTGCAGAAGAGGTATTTGATCGACGTTTCAATCAAAGAGCTTAGTATTAGTTAGTGAATTATTAAAAAATTAAAAAAGTAGAGAGACAGAATATGAAATTCTTTAAACAGATAGCGCTGCTTTTGGCTTGCACATTGACACTAGTATCCAATGCGTTCTCACAAGGAGCGGCAAATTATCCGGATAAGCCTATTAAAATTATTGTGTCGTTTACCGCTGGTGGCACGACTGATATTTTGGCGCGTGAAGTTGCTAACCAAATGAGTATTCGATGGAAAGTTCCAGTTATTGTAGAAAATAAACCTGGCGCGGCTGGTAACTTAGGTACAGAGGTTGTTGGTAGGGCCCCTCCAGATGGCTATTTATTGTTAGCCAACTCGATTGGTCCAATTTCTATTAATCCAACACTATTTGGTAATTTGGCAGTCAACCCACAAAAGGCTTTGCAGCCTGTCGCTTTATTAGGTGACGTTCCCAATATCTTAGTGGTTCCAGCAAGTTCGGGTGTGAAGACATGGAAAGAATTTCAAGCCTATGCCAAGTCTAATTCTGGTAATTTGAACTATGGCTCCACTGGTATTGGTACCACCTCCCATTTGATCGGCTTTCTTTTTTCACAAAAGACAGGAATAGAGGCGACCCATATTCCTTATAAGGGTGCTGAGGCAACTCGAGATCTTGTTGCAGGTCGTTTGCAATTTATGTTTGCTACAGCACCTTCAGTTATTCCGCTGATTAAAGCTGGACAGTTAAATGCCATAGCGGTCTCTTCTAAGAAGAGAATCAGCGCAATGCCTGATTTGCCAACACTCAATGAATTAGGGGTAGATATTGCTACTGGCGCATGGTTTGGTTTGTTTGCACCAGCGGGCACTAATCCAGCAATTGTGAAAAAGCTCAATGAAACCGTAGTGAGTATTTTGGAAGAGCCTGCTATTCGTCAAAAGTTGCTTGGCCTAGGCGCTGATCCTGTACTCATGAATGTTCAGGAATTTACTAAGTTTGTACGCGGTGATTTTGCCTTGTGGGCGCCAATTGTTAAAGCTTCTGGCGCTAAGCCAGAGTAATTCATGACTTTATTGCAAGAATTTGGGAAGTTCATTGAAGGTAGTTATCAAATTACCTTCTCTCCATTGACGATTCATAGTGCGCGCCGAGCGCTGTTGGACTGGCATGGGGCGTTGATTGCTGGAGCCGATACAGATGCCGCTTCCAAGTTAAGAGAAGCTTATGTCGAAGAGCTTGGGGTAGGGCATTGCTCTGTTGCAGGAAGTCACCAGAAGGCTTTTTCCAGAGCAGCTGCTTTTATGAATGGGACTATTTCCCATATTGCTGAGTTTGACGATATTTTTAGAGATGGTGCTTACCATCCAGCCTGTCCAACGATTTCTGCTGCATTTGCATTGGCTCAGTCTCGTAATGATTCTGTTGAAGATTTATTAGCGGCCATCATCATTGGTTACGAAGTTTCGACACGTATTAGTAAAGTCATTCAGCCAAGTCACTATAAGTACTTTCACACCACAGGAACTGCGGGGGTATTTGGCTCTGCAGCAGCTTGTGCTTACTTGCTTAAGCTCAATGCTTCCCAAGCTTGTGATGCATTAGCTACTGCGGGGACTTTTGCAAGTGGCTTGCAGCAGGCGTTTCGATCTGACTCTATGACCAAGCCAATGCATCCCGGGCATGCAGCAGAGGTTGGCCTTAATGCTGCGCTGACTGCACAGGCTGGGATGACAGGCACTCCTGATCTTTTGGAGGGGGATGCTGGATTTGGCGCAGCGCTTTGCGAAAACCCACGGTGGGAAGAGTTGTTTGAGGGCTTAGGCTCTAGCTGGAATATTGAGCACATGACTTTCAAGAATCATGGCTGTTGTGGGCATAACTTTCCGGCGATTGATGCGGTATCGCATTTATTAAACGATCATCAAATTGATATTGAGCAAATTAAAAAAATTCGGGTGGGCGCTTACAAGGCGACCAATGACGTATGTCGATATGTTCACCCAAAAACACCATTTGAGGCAAAGTTCAGTTTGACCTATACCGTGTCTGCCAGAATTATTTTGGGTCGCGTTCGAGAGCGAGCATTCTTGGAGGCTGCATTAAATAATCCAAAGATTTATTCAATGGAGGATAAGGTCGAGTTATCGGTTGATCCAGAATGTGCCGCTAAATTTCCGCTGCACCGTTCAGCGAAGGTTGAGATTGAAATGAATGATGGCTCGATATATGCGCATCATCAATACACAAGGCATGGTGACCCAGATGAACCGCTGACCGACCAAGAATTAGTGGATAAATTTCACGAGCTGGCTGAGCCCAGAATTGGACTGCAGCAAGCCCAGACAATCTCAGGGGAAGTGCTAGGCGGTGCGGATTTGTCGGTCAGAGATTTGGCTAAATTATGGTCAAAATGAGCTATTGACCCTTTAAGTACTTAAAATAGCAACAGTCGATAACAAGGTGAGAATCATGAAATTTGGTCGCTTGGAATTACCCTCTCTCAAAGATAAAGTGACTCCTGAGGAGTGGAAAGCGCGCGTAGATTTGGCGGCATGCTATCGCTTGATTGCCCATTTCGGTATGTCAGACATGATGGCGAATCACATTACGATTCGCGTTCCCGGGGAAGAAGGCGCTTTTCTGACTAATCCCTATGGAATGATGTATGAAGAAATGACTGCTTCTTGTTTTCTCAAGATTAGTCATGATGGCGAAGTGCTATTTAAGCCAGATTTTGGTGAATTGAACTATGGCTTTAATAAGCCGGGATACATTTTGCACAGTGCAGTGCATATGGCGCGTCCAGAAGTGGATTGTGTTATTCATACGCATACTCCAGCTGGGATGGCTATCTCCTCTTTGAAGTGTGGTTTATTGCCAATCAATCAAACGGCGATGCGATTTCTGAAGATTAGTTATCACGACTATATGGGTGTAGTGCTAGATATGGCAGAACAAGAAGTTTTGGTGCGTGATCTTGGAAATGCAGAGGCGATGATTTTGCGTAATCATGGTTTGTTAACTGTTGGTAGATCAGTAGGTGAAGCATTTAATTGGATGCATCGCCTTGAGACCTCTTGTCGTGCACAGCTTGCTGCAATGGCTTGTAATACTCCGTTTCAGGAAGTATCGCCTGCGGTCCTAGAAGAAACTTACATGAACTATCAGCCTCAAACACGCAGACCTTATGGCTTGATGGAGTGGCCAGGCTTATTGAGGTTTGTGGATCGGATGGATCCGAGCTTTAAGGAATAAATTAGAACGATTGAATTTGAGGTAGCATGACCTGTTAAGAATCTAGTAGTTGGCTCTCAACAGTTCAGTAGTAGAAAAAATAAAAAACATAAAAGCGTAATAACGCTGGAGACATAAATGCGGCAACTTTACTTTCAAAGATGGACTTTGGGCATCTTGGTGCTCTGCTGCTCTTTTTGGGCAACAGCACAAACTTATCCAAGTAAAACGATTACATTGGTCGTGCCATTTGCGCCTGGTGGCAATGTCGATGTGATTGCTAGATCAATAGCACCTTCTCTTGCTAAGGCGACTGGTCAGTCAGTAGTTGTTGAGAATAAGGCTGGGGCTGGCGGTGCAATTGGATCAAGTTATGTCGCGCGAGCTGAGCCTGACGGCCATACTTTATTAGTCGCTACTACCAATACAATTTCAGTATTGCCTTATATGCTCAAGTCTCCGCCTTACAAGCCGGATGGTTTTGAGCCAGTTGGTCTTGCAGCAGTTTCTCCCTTGGTATTGGTGGTACGCAAAGATGACAAGCGTTTCCCAAATGCAAAAGCAGTGCTGCAGGCTGCCAAAAGCGCGCCGGGTTCAGTCTCGGTTGGGCATGCCGGGCAAGGCACCTCTAACCATATCGCAATCTTGCGCATGGAAGATGCCACCAAAGCAACTTTCAATGTCATCCCTTATAAAGGCTCGGCTCCTGCCTTAACAGACCTTATGGGTGGGCAAATTGATTTTGTGATTGATCAAATTACGAGCTCAAAACCCTTTGTAGATTCTGGAAGCTTAAGGATTTTGGCGGTCTTATCGAAAGATCGAGATCCTGGCTTACCTGACTCGCCTACATTACGTGAGGCAATGGGTGTGGATTTAGATGCCAGCACTACTGCAGGTATCTTGGCGCCTTTAGGTACTTCACCCAATGTGGTGAAGTCACTGAATGCATCCCTCAGAAAAGCAATTGATGACAGTGGGGTGCGTGGGCGCTTGAGGGTGTTAGGTAGCACTGCGCGATCATCCACTACACAAGAATGGGCGGCAATGTTAAATCAAGAGTCGAGTAACTCTCAGGCTTTATTGCAATCTGGAAAAATTAAGGCTGAATAAAGAAGATGACCCGCGCTTGTTTACCCCCAAGATCAGATTACACTCCGATCAATTTTTTGATCCCCGCTGGTGCATGCGATAGCCATGTTCATATCTTTGGACCTTTTGCAAGGTATCCATTGGCAGATGACCGCAGCTACACTCCTCAAGAATTTTCACCGGCCCAATTTGCTGCACATCTTGATCGGATAGGTTTTGCACGGGGCGTGTTGGTAACCGCAAGTGTTTGTGGGACCAATAACGGCTCTTTATTAGAAGGTCTTGAGCAGTATCCTGATCGATTTAGGGGAGTCGTAGTTCCGGATGTCAATGTTACCGATAAAGAACTAGACCGTTGGCATGATTTGGGGGTTCGTGGCGCACGTTTCAATTTATTGCAAATTGATGGCAAGCCCATGTATCGCAATGGAGTGGGTCTTGAGGTATTGCAAAAGTTAGCACCGAAGTTTGCCGAGCGAGGATGGCATGCGCAGATATGGGCTCATGCGCCTGACTTGCCAGAGCTGGCACCAAAGCTATTGTCTTTGGGCCTGCCTTTGGTGGTTGATCACATGGGTCGGATGAATACTAGCCATGGCCTTAACAACCCAGGCTTTCAGTTTCTATGCCAATTGCTTGCAGAGGGTAAGGGCTGGGTCAAAATCTCGGGCGCTGATCGCAATGGTGATCTCAGCAAAGGATATGCAGATGTAGATCCGTTTGCTAAGGCCTTGTTAGCAGCCAATCCAGATAATGTTGTGTGGGGCACCGATTGGCCTCATATCAATTACTTTGATTCTTCCTTAGTTCCGGATGATGGGAGCTTGGTGAACTTGTTGTCCCGTTGGATTGATCAGCCTGCTACCCTAGAGCGTGTTTTAGTATCCAATCCTGCGCGCCTCTATGACTTCCCAAAAGCCTAATATGCCACTCCGAGTGTTGGTAAGTCCAAAAGCACTGCCTGAATTAGAAAGTCTTCTTAGCCAAGAGGCAAGCCTGTCTGTGCAGCTAATGAATAGCGCGGAGCAAAAGCCTGGCGTTCCATTTGATGCTGCTTTAATTTCAAGAGACGTGACAGCCACATCGACTAAGCAAAAAATCATTCCATCGACACAGGTTTTTTATGATCTGTTATTGAATTCACCGGACTTAAAGTGGGTACAGATACATTCGGCTGGTGCTGATCGTCAAATTTATTTGGATCTGATGAAACGGGGTGTGACCATCTCTGGATCCTCAGGAGTAAATGCAGCTATCGTGATGCAAAATGCCATTGCCGGAATTCTGATGTTGGCGCGGAAGTTTCCCCAAATGCAAAAAGCCCAAGCAGAGCATCGCTGGGACCCCCTCATTCAATATCCATTGCCAGAAGATCTTAGCAATCAGACCGCAGTCATTTTGGGTAGAGGGCCCATTGGCGATGCGATTGCGAAAACATTGCAAGGATTTGGCGTCACAACAATTTCCGTTGGATTTAATGCGGCGCTCAAAGAAAAGCAGCAGTCCGAGAGCAATGCAATTCATATTTCTCAATTACATCAAGTGCTCCCTAAGGCGCAATGGCTTGTACTGGCTTGCCCATTGAGCAATGAAACCCGAGGCCTCATTGATAGCACTGCATTTAATCTCTTGCCTAATGGTGCGCACATCATCAATATAGCGCGCGGCGAAATTATTAATGAGCCTGATTTAATTGCGGCATTACACAGTCAGAAATTGGGCGGCGCTTATTTGGATGTGTTTGCTTCAGAGCCTTTGGATAGCGCTTCTCCACTGTGGGATATGGAGAATGTCATTGTGACCCCCCATTCGGCGGGTCATTCTGCTGGAAATGAACAAAGAGTGCTCAAGTTATTTATCAAAAATCTTCACCTGTTTGCTCAAGGGCAAGTATTAAAAAACCAAATTGCAAATTAACTAATTCCTTTTCTAATGTATTTACTAATCGAGTAATTCTTATGCCTCATATGCCTGCCTCAGCTGCCTTAGCGCGTTTCCGTGTCGTTGATTTAACGCAAGTTCGAGCTGGTCCCACTGCTTGCCGCCAATTGGCTGATTGGGGTGCTGATGTCATTCAGGTACAGATGCCTGATCATATGCGTGGTGATGACACCTTGGGTGGCCAAGATGGATCCGACTACCAGTACACCCATCGTAACAAACGATCTATTACGCTTAATCTTAAAGAGCCTGAAGGCATTGCTATTCTGAAACGATTGATTGCTAGCGCTGATGTTGTTGTAGAGAACTTTCGCCCTGATGTGAAATTTCGTTTAGGCATTGATTACGAAACTTTAAGTAAAGATCATCCAGGCTTGGTATACGCCAGCATTTCTGGCTTTGGGCAAAGTGGACCCTTAGCGCAGCGCCCGGGTTTTGATCAAATTGCTCAAGGTATGAGTGGCTTGATGTCCGTAACTGGCAAATCAGGCGACGGTCCAATGCGCGTTGGTATTCCGATTGCCGATCTCTGTGCAGGAATCTTTGCTGCCCAAGGTGTCTTGGTTGCGCTGCTTGAGCGAGATGCCTCTGGTAAGGGGCAGTGGATACAAACCTCTTTATTAGAATCCATGGTGTACATGATGGATTTTCAGAATTCTCGTTGGTTGATTGATGGCGATATTCCGACTCAGGCTGGTAACTACCATCCCACGAGTATTCCAACTGGGGTCTACAAGGCAAAAGATGGCTATATGAATATTGCCGTTTTTGGATCCAAGATTTGGGAGCGCTTTTGCGACATCCTAGGTGCACCTGAATGGGTTACGGATGAGCGGTATAAGGATAAACAAGGCAGATCAATTAATCGCGATTCTATTAATGCTGAAATTAATCGTCGCTTAGCCGCACAAGATCGCGCTTACTGGGTTGAGCGCTTTAATGCAGGAGGTGTAGCCTGCGGCCTGATCAATGATGTCAAGGGGGTGTTTGAGGAGCCTCAAGTTCAACACCTAGGCATCGTCAAAGATGTTGTCTCACTCCATCATGGCCCACAAAAGATGGTGGGGCAGCCTATGCAGCTTGGACGTACCCCAAGTACGATAGTGCGTTCAGCGCCTAAACGTGGCGAGCATAGCGAAGAAATCTTAAAAGAGCTCGGTTTAGAAGCTGCCGAACTTTCTAGCCTCAAATCTAAAGGAGTGTATTAATGAGTGCAGTTGCATATAAGTCCATCACTGAGCGTGTGAAGGTTTGGTTAGATGAAGATGGTAGTACTTTACAAATTCAATTTAATAATCCTGACCGTCACAATGCACTTTCAGTCGATATGTGGGAAGCAGTAGCACCACTATTAAATACTGCTGAGAGTGATGATCGGATCCGCCTCGTAGTCTTTACTGGGGCAGGTGAGAAGGCTTTTGTTTCTGGGGCAGATATTACTCAGTTCGAAGATATGCGCGCTGCTCAGGAGGCGGTATCTCGCTATGAGCAGATGGCAGAACAGGCTCTGATGGGTATTTATAACTTTAGCAAACCTACACTTGCTTGTATTCAGGGCTACTGTATTGGTGGTGGTGTCAATGTGGCAATGAGCTGTGACATTCGCATTGCAAGTACCGATTCGGTATTTTCAATTCCCGCTGCCCGCTTAGGTCTGGGCTATCGTTTTTCGGCTTTAAAGAACTTGGTTGATTTAGTTGGCTCTGCTATGGCAAAGGACCTGTTTTTTACTGCCAGACGGATTGATGCCAAAGAAGCACGGGATATCGGCCTTATTACGCGAGTTTGCGAGCCGGGTAGTTTAGCGACGCTAGAAGCGGAATACAAGCAAGCCTTAGCTGCTAATGCGCCGCTTACAGTTCGTGCTGGTAAAGCGATCATTGCAGAAATTCTAAAAGCATCTCCTGAGATTGATTACGACAAATGTCGTCAATTGATTCGTGATTGCTTTGATAGTGAAGATTACTCTGAAGGCCGACGAGCCTTTATGGAAAAGCGTAAGCCAGTCTTCCGCGGCAAATAAAAAGATAAAAGAAAGTAAATCATGAAGTCATATTGGATGCAAAGTGATGGCGTGAATGCCGATATAGCATTACGCGAAGTGGATCAACCAGTACCTGGCCCTGGGCAAATGTTGATTCGTGTGAAGGCGGCAGGCTTAAATCGCGGGGAATTTATTCTTGGCCATGGTCTCCATAAAGCAGGAACCGCAAAGCAAATTGGTATGGAGGCAGCTGGTGAAGTAATTTCTTGTGGGGATGGTGTGACAGGCTTTAAGCCTGGAGATCGAGTCATGGGCCGTTGTCCTGGAGCATTTGCAGAATATGCCTTACTGTCAGAAGCTGAAACCATGCTCATACCAGCATCCTTAAATTGGAATCAGGCCGCCGCACTCCCACTGACTTCATTAGTGGTATTCGATATGTTAGTAGTGCAGGGCCACTTAAAGCCAGACGAATGGGTCTTTGTCACAGG
>CAILON010000346.1 GCA_903835865.1 uncultured beta proteobacterium | reverse complement strand
CCAGAAGGAATGTCTAAATCGCCCCTGGATTTTTGAGTTGGTCATACTCGCGACAGCAATGTGCGGAAAAGCATAAGCTACCACCATAATGGCAGTTGAGCTAAATACTTCGGCGCCCATCAGTAGGTAGGCTAATGGCGCCGTTAAAAATACGAGACGAGGCAAGCCATAGAAAAAATGCAGCATGGCATTGGTGTAACAAAGGCGTTGCCAAATAGTTAAGCCCCGACCTAGCAAAGGGTTATCTACCCGAAATATTTGAGCCATACCACGCGCCCAACGAATTCGTTGAACAACATGTCGTGAAAGACTCTCTGTTGCTAAGCCTGCAGCTTGGGGAACTGCTAAATACGCTAAGTTGTATCCCTTACGACTTAACTTTAAAGCGGTATGGGCATCCTCAGTCACGGTTTCAATCGCAATACCACCAACTTCCATGAGGGGTTCACGCTTCAGAACAGCGCAAGACCCACAGAAGAATGAGGCATTCCATAAATCATTGCCATCTTGTACTAAGCCATAAAACAGTTCGCCTTCATTAGGAACGATGCGATAGGTATCGAGATTTTTCTCAAAGGGATCGGGTGAAAAGAAGAAGTGGGGCGTCTGAACCATTGCCAACTTCGGATCTTTGAGGAACCAGCCCATTGAGAGCTGTAAAAAAGATCGAGTGGGAATGTGATCACAATCAAAAATGGCCACATATTCCCCATTGATCTGACTTAATGCAGCATTGAGATTGCCCGCTTTATTATGATGATTGTTTTCGCGTGTCAGGTAAATTGCACCCACTTCATGACAAAATTCACGAAACTCTTCACGGCGACCGTCATCCAAAAGATAAATTCGCAGCTTGTCAGCTGGCCAATCCATCGATAGTGCGGCCAAAATAGTCAGCCGCACTACGTCTAGATCTTCGTTATACGTCGGAATCAATACATCAACAGTGGGCCAGTGGGTTTGATCGGTTGGCATCATCACTGCATTGCGTTTTAAGGGCATTGCAGTTTGTACATAACCCAATATCAAAACAATCAAGGCATAGATTTCTGCTAATACCAAGCCCCAACCTAAAAATGCATCGAGTGCTGTATCAAAATCGACGGAACTGGTTAAGCGCCAGTACATATAACGCAGAGACATCATTAGAGAGATGACAATCATGAGGATGATGCCTGCCTGCCCCCAAGGTAAGGTGCGAATCACTAATGCGATGCCAAATGCGAGAATTGCAAAAACGGCTTGCTCAGATAGGGTGAGGGGTGTGCTAATGACGATATATATAGCAAATGCGCCAAACAAGGCAATGCTATAAGTGGCTATCCGATATTTCCAAAGTCGTAACTCTAAAACATGATTGCCGAGTCTTTTTAGAATAGAGGATGAATTGACAAAATTATTCAAGATAATTTCTCATTCTTTGGTGCGCGATATCCGTCATCTAGAATCGCATTGATTAGCATGGCAAAATCAATCAGGTCATGTGCACCTTGACTCTCAGGCGCATAAGCTAATGCATGTTGATTGCAAGCAAGCGCCT
>CAILON010000345.1 GCA_903835865.1 uncultured beta proteobacterium | reverse complement strand
GATCAGATCGTGATTCAGGGGGTTGCTAAATACCCGAGCGCCAAAGCAACTCTAGAAGAATCCACCAGTACAAGACGAGCTATTACTGGAGGCACTGGAAAATTTGGCGGGATTGGTGGATGGATCGAAACCGAACACCTTGCAGATGGCACTTGGCGACACATACTCTATGTGAAATAAACACAGCGAGACTACAAATAAAAACCCCAGCGATAAAACTGGGGTTTTTATTTAGTAAGCAAGAGACTAGCTTTTAGGATTCATGCGGTAGAACACGAGCAAATCATTTCTACCGATTGGGGAAGCAAGATTACCTTCAATATCGGCTAAAAAATTAGCAAAGTCTTGCGTATCTTCTAGTGAAGCTGCTTGCTCAGCATTCTCCCAAATACCGAAGCCTTCGATTACATTTTGCGCCTGATTGCCAACAATGATGACATCATGAAGATCGGGATGACTTGCCAAAACTTCCTCAGCAAACTGATGATAACGATCACAAACTTTCTGAAATGAGCCTGGTTTTGTTTGTAAGGATAAGTGTGCAACATGTGACATGGGATATTCCTAGTTATGTAAAGATTCAATATATTAGCGTTTGTATCTCAATTTAGCCTCAAAGACTTTTTCTCATTGGGGCTAGCGCTTCTACTGCCTTATTAATCAACTGTTGCTTTACTAAGCTTTCGGAGGTGGCTGCCAAGGCCAGCGACCATCGATCTCTAAAGTAAGGGACCAACTGAGAAAGCATCGAATCGCAACGATTGCGCCCAATACGCCAACACTCATGAGTGTTGGGCTAATGGCAACTGTGCGAATGACATCACCAGCAACCAGAACCTCTAATCCCAATATCAGTGAGCGAACAATTTGAATACGAAATACTTTATAAGCCTCGCTGGAGTTTTGAGTGAAGAGGTCTTTAACAAAAAGAAGTAATCCCCAAAGCATGCCAATTGAAACAACTGCAACGCCAAGAGCGTCCATGACATTACTCACCGCCCGAATGATTTCAATTTGATCCATGATCTTTACTTAGTTATTTTTCACAACATCATATTAATGGCTTTAGGCATAAAAGACTATTACCTAAAGGCTTTTCAGCTAAATTCCAAACATTTTCTTTAATTGCGAAGTTTGATAATCCACACGTTCCTTCAGCATCCCCTGAATAAGCTGTTTATCGTAAGAGAAATTTCGCATCACATCGTCTTTTGCTTTATAGATTGGCCAATGAGTCTGCCCGTTGACATTGGGATTACCAGTCTTTGCAAACGCAGCCCAACTCTGAGAGATCTTGTCTGACATTGCCCAATCTTGGGCGCTACTCTTATCCACTGTTGGATACCAGTATGCAGACCAAATTCCCCTTTGCTTGGTATCTGCTGCAGCCTTTTCTATGAGTGCACATTGATCGGCGCCAGATTCAGCCTGCTTTGGTGCTTGCGGCATTAAATCCAAACTACCAAAGACATAAGTGATTTCAAAAGAATGTGGTACGCCAGGGTGTGAGGCGCGAATATTTTTTGTGAGGTAATCGAAATAATATGCGTAACCAGGCGCTACACCGTTCATGCTATCAGCCAGCATCTTTGTGCTAGCGCGGTACCATGCATCACCCATCACATCAGAACTCAATATGCATTTATCTTTTAAGGTTGCATACAATTTCTCAATCACTTTAGGATCTTGGCCCATCTTCTTGATATAGGCATCTAAGGGAGCTTGACTGGGCACAAAAAAACT
>CAILON010000344.1 GCA_903835865.1 uncultured beta proteobacterium | reverse complement strand
CCAGGAAAAGATCTGGCATTGATCTCTACCCTCCAAGATTTGAGCAAGTCTTGGCAACTGCAATCTACCAACCCTCCAAGTAATCCCCTGAATCAACGCTGGATTTATTGGTGGGGCCCAGAAGGATCTGGAAGGACGCACTTACTAGAGGCGATGGCAAATGTTGCTGCCGATACCGGAATCGAACATTTTTCTTTGGGACCTCAAGAGCCCATATCTTGGGTGCGTTTAGAAGAAAAGATGGCTGCCCTGGCATCAAGGGATGCCCCATCGGTTATTACAGTAGATGATGTTGATCGCCTAGATGAGCGCTTGGTTGGGGCGCTTTTTCGCATCCTCAATGGAGTGCAGGCTAGCAAAGCCATCCACATTTTTATGGCTGGCAAAGCGGCGCCCGCAGCCCTAGAGCTCAGAGAGGACCTCCGCACCCGTCTGGCCTGGGGTTTGGTATTTCAGACAGATCTTTTGGGTGATGATGCGAAAATACAAGCATTAGAACAAGCAGCACAGGCGCGTGGTCTAGTACTATCGCCAGATGTTTTACCTTGGCTACTGAGCCGCTTTTATCGTGATATGCCTAATTTAATGGCCCTGATAGATGCTTTGGATGCTTATTCACTTGAAACAAAACGTGCTGTAACCTTGCCCCTAGTGCGCGAGCTCTTGCAGCCAAAATAATTTATTAAAGATTTAATTCGTGACCCAATTAGCCCTATTTGATTTAGATCACACTCTTTTACCCTGCGATAGCGATTACGAATGGGGTCAGTTTCTAGCGCGCATTGGTGTCGTGGATAGTAAGTACTATGCAAGACAAAACGAGCGTTTCTATCAAGACTACAAAGAAGGCAAACTCGATATTCAGGAATTTCTACGCTTTGCTTTAAAACCATTGTCCGAGCATTCACGCGAACAACTCAAAGAATGGCACGATGCCTTCATGAAGGAAGTCATCAATGGGCAATTACGACAGCAAGCCATTGATTTAGTGAAACGCCACCAAGATGCCGGCGATTTATGTTGCGTCATTACCGCTACTAATAGCTTTGTAACGCGCCCTATTGTGGAAAGTTTCGGAATTGAACATCTCATTGCCACTGAACCTGCTACAGTCTCCAACAATCCTCTAGCCAGCTTCACCGGGGAGGTTCAAGGTATCCCTAATTTTCGTGAGGGAAAAATTACGAATTTGCATGACTGGCTAGCCAGTAGAAAGCTTGCACTAGATACTTTGCCACGTAGTTATTGCTATTCGGATTCGATGAATGATCTTCCTTTGTTAGAAATAGTCAGCCATCCAATTGCCACCAACCCCGATGATCGTTTGCGCAAAGAAGCTCAGAAACGCAATTGGCCAATTCTAGAGTTATTCGCATGATCACTAAATTTATTAAACGTATATTGCGTCGTGACCCGATGATTAAGCATACGCAAGCAAACAATACGGGCGCGCCTAAACGTATTCCTAAAAAATCACATCGTATTGATCCACACCTGCTCTCTAAAAATGCCGTCAAGGTCACGGATACCTTGCAACAAGGTGGATATGAAGCATTTATTGTGGGTGGTGCAGTACGCGATTTGGTTTTGGGGATTGGTCCAAAAGATTTTGATGTGGCGACCAACGCCACCCCCGATCAAGTTCAAAAACTATTTCGTAAAGCCCGTTTAATTGGACGTCGCTTTCAGATTGTTCACGTGACCTTTTTTGGCAAAGGCCATCCTGAAATTATTGAGGTTTCGACCTTTAGAGCCTTGCTGGATAACGCGGGTGACCATGTCGCAGAAAGCGGTCGCATTCTGCGCGACAACGTTTGGGGCTCACAGGGAGAGGACGCTGCACGGCGCGATTTCACTATCAATGCCATGTACTACGACCCCTCTTCTGAAACCGTACTCGACTATCACGGTGGCATGGTAGATATCCAGAAGAAGACTTTACGCATGATTGGTGACCCTACCAAGCGCTACCGCGAAGATCCTATTCGGATGCTCAGAGCAATACGCTTTGCAGCTAAAACAGGTTTTAGTTTAGAGACTGCTACGCGTGCACCGATTGCTAAATTAAGCACCTTATTACAGGATGTTCCCGCTGCACGTCTGTTTGATGAAATCCTCAAGTTATTGATGTCAGGATATTCTTGGGCCGCAATCCAAGGTCTTCGTGATGCAGGATTACATCATGGTCTCTTACCTTTACTCGACCATATTCTTGATAGTGGTGAAGACTCTAAAGATGCAAATCAATTTGTAAAATTGGCGCTAGCGAATACTGATCAACGTATCCAAGAAGGTAAAAGTGTTTCAGCGGGATTTCTGTTTGCCACATTGCTTTGGCCCGATCTCCTGAAAAACTGGAACGCCAATTTAGCCAAAGGTTTATCGAATACTCCTGCGCTGCAAGATGCTATGGATGACACAATTGCCACTCAAAGTAGTGGCATCACCATCCAACGTCGCTTTGAGAGTGATATGCGTGAAATTTGGTCTATGCAGCCACGTTTTGAAAAACGTGTAGGTCGTTACCCTTATCGCCTCATTGAATCTCCCCGCTTCAGAGCGGGTTATGACTTTCTACTTCTGCGCTGCGCCACCGGGGAAAAAGAAGCTGCCCTGGGGCAGTGGTGGACCGACTTTATAGCCGCCGACCCAACTGGGCAGGAAGATTTAATGGCCAGTGCCAAAAACGCCGTCGGTAATAACGCCGCCCCTGCCAAGAGACGTCGTCGACGCAAACCGAAATCTGCAACTCCAGAAACCCCTGCTGCGGATGAAGCAAGCTAAGCACGTTTCCAAAAATTTCAGTAAAGTAGTTTCATCACAAGCTTGGAATCATATGGCACAGGCATATATCGGATTTGGCGGCAATATCGGCGACACACGTCAGCTCATCACTGATGCAATTGTCTGCCTTGCGCAACGTTGCGAATTACAGATTCTTGCCAAAAGCTGTTTTTATCAAAGCGCGCCCGTGGAAGCGACTGGCGGCGACTATATCAATTCCGTGATTGAAATTGACACCCAACTTACACCTTATGGTCTTTTGCACGTGTGCCAAGCAGTCGAGCAGGAGTTTGGTCGTGAGCGCCCCTATGCAAATGCACCTCGTACTCTAGATATTGACATCCTGTCTTTTGAGGGCATTTTTCAAAATGAAACTGAACTCATGCTGCCTCATCCTAAGATTACTGAGCGCTCATTTGTACTGCTACCCCTTTTAGAAATCGCCCCTAATTTTTTCCTTCCTGATTTTGGTGAATTAAAGGGCTATTTACCTAAAGTAGCGCATCAACGTATAGAAAAACTCTCCTGCGGCAACTGCAATTGTGGGGAAAAAGCGGTTTATAGCCCATCGACGCATTAATTCATTAAACTCACGCCATGGGTTACTTACAGGGCGAAAAGCCAATCTCGATTACGAAGCTCCTCTCAATGCATGCCGAGAGGGAGAAGATCACTATGCTGACAGCATATGACTCCACCATGTCTGCGCTACTCAATCGCTGCGGCATTGAAGTCATTCTGATTGGTGATTCACTGGGAAATGTCATTCAGGGACAAACCAGCACGACCCCAGTAACGATCGAGCAGATGACTTATCACACCACCTGTGTGGCGCGAGCCAACACACATGCCTTCTTGATAGGGGATTTACCTTTTGCCAGCTATGGCGATCCTGTGCAAGCACTAGACTCTGCTGCCGAACTCATGCGTGCCGGCGCTGATATGGTGAAGCTAGAAGGTGGCGGCCCTTGGCAAGTCGAAATCATTCAGTACTTGGTTGAACGCAGTGTTCCGGTTTGCGCACATCTTGGCTTGCTACCGCAATCAGTCCATCTTTTGGGTGGCTATAAGGTGCAAGGTAAATCAAAGGACTCGGCAATTATCATGCTCGAGCAAGCGCTTGCTTGCCAAGCTGCTGGTGCCCAGATGGTGGTTCTTGAAGCAATTCCTTCAACACTGGGCGAAAGAATTACAGCAGAACTTCATATTCCTACTATTGGAATTGGAGCAGGCTCAGATTGTTCTGGGCAGGTATTGGTACTGCAAGATATGTTGGGCATTAGCCCAGGTAAACCACCGAAATTCGTGAAGAACTTTATGGATGGTCACCACTCTATCGAGGCCGCTATTAAAGCCTATGCAAGAGAAGTGAAGTCCGGGAAATTCCCCGGACCTGAGTACGCGTTTGCTGGCTAGTAACGCTTAACTAAAAAAACTTTTCACACCATCAAACCAGCCCTTTTGTTGAGGGCTATGTTTATCGCCTCCCGATTTAAGGCTGTCATCAAATTTTTGCAGTAATTTTCTCTGCTCATCTGTCAGCTTGATAGGCGTCTCCACCAGGACGTGAACAAAAAGATCGCCCACTAAAGATGAACGCAAGCCTTTAATTCCTTTATTGCGTAAACGGAATGTCTTGCCCGTTTGCGTTCCTTCCGGAATCGGAAATTCCACTCGACCCGATAAAGTGGGTACCTCAATCTCCCCGCCAATCGTAGCGGTTGCAAAAGAGATTGGCATTTGTACATGCAAATCGCTCCCATCGCGCTCAAATACATTATGGGGTTTCACGCGGACTTCTACATAGAGGTCGCCGGATGGGCCGCCATTAACGCCGGGCTCACCATTACCAACTGAACGCACCCGCATACCATCATCAATACCTGCTGGTATTTTGATCTCAAGCGTTTTTTGTTCTTTATGTTTACCGCTGCCATGACAAGTTTTGCAGGGCTTAGGAATGTACTCGCCAGTACCGCGGCACTTAGGACAAGTTTGCTGCATGGAGAAGAAACCTTGCTGCACTCGAACTTGACCATGTCCATCACAGGTCGTA
Organism: uncultured beta proteobacterium; assembly: GCA_903835865.1. Lineage (GTDB taxonomy): Bacteria > Pseudomonadota > Gammaproteobacteria > Burkholderiales > Burkholderiaceae > Polynucleobacter. Next base: position 5,492 of record CAILON010000344.1, on the reverse strand, counting down.
CATCTTTCAGCCTTACTACCAGGCTCCGCGCCAGTACCATGACAAGGTTTGCAGTTACTCCAACTGGGCACGCGGATCTGAGTGGTATATCCATCAGCAGCTTGCTCTAGGGAGATATCCATGTTGTAGCGTAGATCTGCACCCTTATAGACTTGGGGGCCAGCATGACGGCCGCCGCCTTGACCAAAAATATCACCGAAGATATCGCCAAAGGCATCGGCAAAACCGCCGCCGCTGCTGCCGCCAAAACCACCGCCACCAAAGCCACCCATAGAGGAATCTACTCCAGCATGACCATACTGATCATAAGCAGCACGCTTATTGGGATCGGTAAGTGTTTCGTAGGCTTCTTTAACTTCTTTAAATTGGGCTTCTGAGGTTTTGCTATCGGGGTTGCGATCAGGGTGATGCTTCATTGCCATTTTGCGATAAGCCTTTTTCAGGTCTTCATCGCTGGCACCTTTTGCCACACCAAGCACTTCGTAATAATCGCGTTTACTTTTAGGCACAGCCAATTCCTCTCAACAACCTGAATGACACAAGTCGGCACGAGGCCGACTTGTTATTTAAGTACTTCAAAAATACCTTAGTGAAATATTTGATTTAAGAATTACTTCTTATCATCAACCTCTTTAAAGTCAGCATCAACGACATCCGCATCAGGGGCTGCGCCTGGTGCTGCACCGGGAGCTGCGCCAGGAGCGGCACCGCCACCAGCTTTAGCCTGCTCAGCAGCCATGACTTTTTCGCCTAACTTCTGACTTGCTTTACCCAAAGCTTCGGTCTTGGCTTCAATGATCGCTTTATCGCTACCTTTGATGGCTTCGTCTATCTCTTTCAAGGCTGCTTCGATCGCATCTTTGTCAGCAGCTTCTAAGCTTGCTCCATGCTCTTCCAAGGCTTTCTTGGTTGAGTGCGCCAAAGCATCAGCAGTATTGCGTGCTGTTACCAACTCTAAGGCTTTCTTATCTTCAGCAGCATTGGCTTCAGCATCTTTTACCATGCGTTGAATTTCCTCTTCAGTCAAGCCAGAGTTCGCTTTGATGGTGATCTTGTTTTCTTTACCAGTGGTTTTGTCTTTTGCGGTGACATGCAAAATACCGTTGGCATCGATATCAAAGGTCACTTCAATTTGCGGCATACCGCGTTGCGCTGCTGCAATACCTTCGAGGTTAAATTCACCTAACAATTTGTTTGCAACAGCCATCTCACGCTCACCTTGGAAGCACTTGATGGTTACCGCAGGCTGGTTATCTTCAGCTGTGGAGTAAACCTGTGAATGCTTGGTAGGAATCGTAGTGTTCTTAGGAATCATCTTGGTCATAACACCGCCCAAGGTTTCGATACCCAATGACAATGGGGTAACGTCCAAGAGCAATACGTCTTTGCGATCGCCAGACAACACGGAACCTTGAATCGCAGCACCAACAGCCACTGCTTCATCTGGGTTTACGTCCTTACGTGGCTCTTTACCAAAGATTTCTTTTACTTTGTCCTGAACAGCAGGCATACGGGTTTGACCGCCAACCAAAATCACGTCATCAATATCAGCAGCGTTTACGCCAGCATCCTTAATTGCAGTTAAGCAAGGACCAGCAGTGCGGTTGATCAATTCTTCTACCAATGACTCCAACTTAGCGCGGGTCAACTTCAAGTTCAAATGCTTAGGACCGCTAGCGTCAGCTGTCACATAAGGCAAATTGATTTCAGTTTGTTGGGCAGATGACAACTCGATCTTGGCCTTCTCAGCAGCATCTTTCAAGCGCTGCAATGCCAATACATCTTTACTCAGATCAACGCCTTGCTCTTTCTTGAACTCAGCAATGATCCAATCGATGATGCGCTGGTCAAAGTCTTCACCACCCAAGAATGTGTCACCGTTAGTGGAGAGCACTTCAAATTGTTTCTCGCCATCTACGTTGGCAATCTCAATGATGGATACGTCAAACGTACCACCACCCAAGTCATATACAGCAATCTTGCGATCAACTTTGTCTTGTTTATCCAAGCCAAATGCCAAAGCAGCAGCTGTAGGCTCGTTAATGATGCGCTTGACATCCAAACCAGCAATACGACCAGCATCTTTAGTTGCTTGACGTTGACTGTCATTGAAGTAAGCGGGAACAGTAATCACCGCCTCAGTCACTTCTTCACCGAGGTAATCTTCGGCAGTCTTTTTTCATCTTGCGCAAAATTTCAGCGGACACTTGTTGTGGCGCCATTTTTTTGTCGCGTGCTTCTACCCAAGCATCCCCATTTTCCGCTTGAACAATCCCGTAAGGCATGAGACCAATGTCTTTTTGCACTTCTGCATCTGTAAATTTGCGACCCATCAAACGCTTAACGGCGTAGATCGTATTTCTAGGATTGGTCACTGACTGACGTTTTGCAGGTGCACCAACCAAGACTTCACCATCCTCAAGATACGCAATGATGGATGGGGTTGTGCGAGTGCCCTCGGCATTCTCGACAACTTTAGGTGCATTGTTTTCAACAACTGAAACGCACGAGTTAGTGGTTCCTAAGTCGATTCCGATAATCTTTCCCATAATGGCTCCAAAAAATTAAGTACTACCTTGTTTATTTAAATTCTTCTGTACGGCTATGAATAAATCGATACCCATTAAATGGGGTTTAAAAAGCAGAATTCAAGGGTTCAAATGGCAAAAAAGGCAGAAATCCGCCTTTTTTATACTTTTTTGGTCTTTTTAAGAAATTTACCCTCTCAAAAGCCCTTATTTCGGTGCGCTAACCGTCACTAAGGAAGGTCTTAATACCCTATCGGCGACCGTATAACCCTTTTGCAGTACAGAAACCACGGTATTGGGTTCTTGCTCAGAGGGAACCGAGGCAATTGCTTGGTGATGATGAGGGTCAAATTTATCCCCTACCGCAGGGTTAATTTCGGTCATCCGACCTTTTTCAAAGGCAGACAGAAGCTGTTTCAGAGTAATTTCCAGACCCTCTTTAAATGCCTTGGCATCCCCTGCATCAGTACTGAGGGCAGCATAAAGACTATCTGTCACAGGAACTAAATGTTCTGCAAAACTTTCAATGGCAAACTTATGCGCCTTCGCTATATCCTCTACTGCACGGCGACGAATATTTTCACCTTCCGCCTTAGCGCGCAAGAAGTTGTCTTGCATGTCAGTCAACTTTTGATTGAGATCAGCAATCTCTTGTTCCGGCGTCTGTGGAGTTACTGCCTCAGCGGCATCAGCCTGAGTCTGCTCAGCTGGATTTTCTTGTTCCGGGTTTGGGTTTTGGTTTTCTTGTGTCATAGACGCTAGTTCACTTTTAAATAAGAATGGCTACTGATTGCAATATGGGGTTACTTCATGAAATTTCAAGTCTTACTTCTTTCGGCTATTTCCGCTCTTTCATTACGCTTAGCAAGCTCAGCTTCTGACTCTGTACCTAACGACCAACCCATGAGGTGTTGATAGGCAATATCACTTAAGGCATCGATCCATTTTGGGTTGCTATTAAGGCAAGGAATATAACGGTAATCTTTACCGCCATGCTCCAGAAAAATTTCTCGAGCCTCCATGGCAATCTCCTCAAGCGTTTCCAGACAATCTGCTGGAAAACCGGGGCAAAAAATATCGATGCGCTGACAGCCTTCTTTGACCAGCTTTTCAATGGTTGGTGCTGTGTATGGCTTTAACCATTCAGCCTTGCCAAAACGCGACTGAAAAGTCACCAGGTACTGTCCGGGCTCTAAACCTAAAGACTCGCCTAACAAGCGTCCTGTTTTTAAACACTCGCAATGGTACGGATCGCCCTTCATTAAATTGCGTTTAGGCAAACCATGAAAGGACATGACAAAACGATCGCCTGCCGCAAAATTAGGATGACCATCCTTATCCCAACTATGGAGTACTTGATCACGCAAAGCGTCAATGTAAGCTGCGTTATCGTGATAGTGCTTGATTAAACGCAGCTCTGGTTGATCACGCCAGGTACCCAATACTCGAAAGACTTCATCAAAGCTTGAGGCTGTGGTGGTTGCGGAATACTGTGGGTATAAGGGCAGTAGTAATAAACGCTCCATCCCCTGCGCCTTAAGGCTCTCTAGGGCTTCTTGCGTTGAGGGCTGACCATAACGCATAGCCAAGTCCACTAACACTGTATGGCCTTGATTGGCAAATTTTTCGCCCAACTCTTTCGCTTGCAGACGTGAGTAATGCATTAAAGGGGAGCCCAATTTAGGCAACCAAATCGAGGCATATTTTTTAGCAGAAGCGCTACTGCGAATCGGCAAAATAATGCCGTTCAAAATGCACCACCAAATAATGCGTGGAATCTCTACCACGCGAGGATCCGATAGAAACTCTTTGAGATAAGCTCTGACTGCTTTAGGAGTTGGTGCAGAGGGCGTACCCAAATTGAGTAATAGCACTGCAGTCTTCGAGGCTCTTAAATGAGGGTTCGGATTCAAGGTAATGTGTCTCTAATGATTAAGGTGTAATTATTGCTTAAGAGCTTAGTGCGCCAGATAACAGTTTAGAAGTGATATCTACAATGGGAATTACTCTGTCATAGGCCATACGTGTTGGTCCAATCACCCCGAGTGTTCCGACGATTTGACCGTCAACACTGTAGGGTGCACTAATGACTGCTAAATCCTCATAAGGTAAGAGATCGCTTTCGCCACCAATAAAGATTTGAATCCCATCCGCATGACTAGATACATCGAGCAATTGCATCAGCACAGATTTTTGCTCCAACATATCAAACATCTTGCGAAGCTTATCCAAGTTAGAACTGAGGTCACCTACATTAAGCAGGCGTCGCTCGCCTGAGAGTACGACTTCACCACCACTTAAGTCGTACTCTGCCACACCGGTTTGCAAAGCCATCGCCATCAAACCAGAAATATCGGTGCGCAAATTATCCAAATCATTCTTGAGATGTAAACGCACTTGATCAAAACTTTTTCCAGCGAATTGCGCATTAATGTAATTGCCTGCCTCAACTAGCTGACTCGGGCTGTAATCCTGCGTGGTTGGCAAGATGCGATTTTGTACATCACCCTCAGGCGTGACCATGATTAATAAGATCTTGCCTTCACCTAGCCGCAAAAACTCAATATGCTTAAACACCTGAGCGCGTTTTGGGGTCATCACTACCCCAGCAAAATGGGTCAGATTTGAGAGCATTTGGGCGGCTGAGGCCAGCACCCTTTGTGGTGAATCTGGCGAAAGTCCTTTTTCTACCTCACGAGCAGCTATTTCTTCTAAAGGACGGATCGTGACCATCGTATCCACAAACAAGCGATAACCTCTGGGAGTTGGAATACGGCCAGCAGAGGTGTGTGGACTGGTTACCAAGCCCATCTCCTCCAGATCAGCCATGACATTCCGAATGGTGGCCGCAGAGAGGTCCAAACCCGAGAATCTCGATAGAGTCCGCGAACCAATAGGCTGACCCTCCTCGATATAGCGCTCGATGAGGGTTTTTAGTAAGGCGCGGGAACGTTCATCCATGGT
>CAILON010000343.1 GCA_903835865.1 uncultured beta proteobacterium | reverse complement strand
GCGCCGCTGCCGCCCCCTCTGCTGCAAAGATTTTGGCTGAAAATAATATTAGCGCTGGACAAGTTGCCGGCTCTGGTCGTGACGGTCGCATTACCAAGGGTGATGCACTAAGCGCAGCGGCCGGTGGTACTAAGTCAGTAGCATTGCCAAGTAAACCAATGCCGATGGGCAACCGCCCAGAGGAGCGCGTACCCATGAGCCGTTTGCGTGCTCGTATTGCGGAACGCTTGCTGGAATCCCAAGCAAACAATGCCATCTTGACAACTTTTAATGAAGTCAATATGGGTCCTGTGATTGCTTTGCGTAACAAATATAAAGACCAGTTTGAGAAGGTCCATGGTGTTAAGTTAGGCTTCATGTCTTTCTTCGTTAAAGCTGCTACTCACGCTTTGAAGAAATTCCCACTGCTCAATGCTTCTGTTGATGGTAATGACATTGTGTACCACGGCTACTTTGATATTGGTATCGCTGTAAGCTCACCACGTGGTTTAGTGGTTCCTATTTTGCGCGACGTTGATCAAATGAACTTGGCTGATATCGAGAAGAAGATTGCTGAGTTTGGCGTTAAAGCCCGCGAAGGTAAATTGTCGATTGAAGATTTGACTGGCGGTACATTCTCCATCTCTAACGGCGGCGTATTTGGCTCTATGCTTTCTACCCCAATCATTAACCCTCCGCAGTCAGCAATTTTGGGTATTCACGCAACGAAAGAGCGCGCTGTAGTTGAGAATGGTCAAGTGGTTGTTCGCCCAATTAATTACCTTGCCTTATCTTATGATCACCGCATCATCGACGGTCGCGAGGCCGTGCTTGGTTTGGTTGCGATGAAGGATGCTTTAGAAGATCCTTCACGTCTTCTCCTTGATCTGTAAGAAGGGAAGATCATGAGCCAAGCTTTTGATGTACTCGTAATTGGTGGTGGCCCTGGTGGTTACATCGCCGCAATTCGTGCGGCGCAACTCGGTTTTAAAGTGGGCTGCGCTGAATCTAGTAGTTATGATGATCCTAAAGGTGAGCCACGTTTGGGCGGTACATGCTTAAACGTCGGTTGTATTCCATCTAAGGCATTGTTGGCTTCTTCTGAGGAGTTTGAGAAGATTGGTCACCATGCTGCTGATCATGGCATCAAGGTTGGCGCTGTCAGCATTGATTCCAAAAAGATGGTTGCACGTAAGGATGACATCGTTACCAAAATGACGAGTGGTATTCAGTTCTTATTCCGCAAAAATAAGATTACCTTGTTAAAAGGTCATGCCTCATTCGAAGGTAAGGGTGCTGACGGATACCAAGTGAAGATTGATGGCAAAGACAAAGAAACAGTTACCGCCAAGAATGTAATTATCGCTACCGGTTCTAAAGCGCGTCACTTGCCAGGTCTGATAGTGGATAACATCTTGGTTTGCGATAACGAAGGTGCTCTCAAATTCGATTCAATTCCCAAGAAGTTGGGTGTGATTGGCGCAGGTGTTATTGGCCTGGAATTGGGTTCTGTATGGCGTCGTCTCGGTTCTGAAGTTACTGTGCTTGAAGCATTGCCTACATTCTTGGGTGCTTGCGATCAGGGTATTGCTAAGGAAGCGCTAAAACTCTTCACCAAGCAAGGTTTGAACATCAATATGGGTGTGAAGATCGGTGAAGTAAAGGTGGATAAAAAGGGTGTAGTGGTTAATTACACTGATAGCGCTGGTAAGGCGGCTACATTGGAATGCGATCGCTTGATTGTTTCTGTTGGTCGTGTTCCCAATACCGATAAATTAGGTTTAGACAAGATTGGCCTCAAGGTTGATGAACGCGGGTTTATTCCAATCGATGACCATACTTGCGCTACTTCTGCATCTGGTGTTTATGCAGTAGGTGACGTAGTGCGTGGTCCAATGTTGGCTCACAAAGCTGAAGACGAAGGTGTTTTGGTTGCTGAAGTGATTGCTGGCCAGAAGCCGCATATTGATTACAACTGTATTCCTTGGGTCATCTATACCGATCCTGAAATTGCCTGGGTTGGTAAAACCGAACAAGCCCTGAAAGAAGCTGGTATTGCTTATAAAGCAGGTCAGTTCCCATTTGCAGCGAATGGTCGTGCATTGGGCATGGGGCGTGCCGATGGGTTTGTAAAAGTGTTGGCTGATGCCAAGACTGACGAAATTCTTGGTGTTCATATCATTGGTCCAAATGCATCAGATTTAATTGCAGAAGCAGCTGTTGCAATGGAATTTAAAGCTGCAGCAGAAGATATTGCTCGTATCTGTCACGCACATCCAAGTTTGTCTGAAGTGATGCGCGAGGCAGCATTAGCATCTGATCAACGTGCATTAAATATGTAATTGAAAACCATTGAGTATTACCAGCAAGAGTTAAAGGCGCGCGGGTATCACAGTGATTCCGCGCAGCTCCGTGCTGTTGAGCGTCTTCAGCAGTGCGAGGATGAGTGGATTGCTTACAAAGATATACGCAGCAATAATCTCAAGAAAAAACTTTTTAAGCCAACACTTCCCCGCGGTTTGTATTTGTGGGGTGGTGTAGGTCGCGGTAAGTCTTTTTTAATGGACTGCTTTTATGCGGCCTCTCCATTAGAAAAAAAGATCCGCATTCATTTTCACGAGTTCATGCGCGAAGTCCATCGCGAATTACATGAGTTGTCTGGCTTGTCTGACCCTCTAGATGAGCTATCTAACCGTATTGCAAAGCGTTACCGTTTAATTTGTTTTGATGAATTTCACATCAATGACATCGCAGATGCCATGATTTTGTATCGCTTACTGAGCGCCTTATTTGCTGACCGCGTGCAATTTGTGATGACTTCAAATTATCGTCCAGACCAACTTTATCCCAACGGCCTTCATCGAGATCGTTTATTGCCAGCAATTAAGTTGCTCGAAGAAAAGCTAGATGTATTAAATGTGGATGCTGGTAACGATTATCGCCGTGTTCAGATGGCGCAGGTTGAAGCCTATTTAACGCCGGTGAACGAGGAAACTGATCGGCGCTTATTGCAGATGTACCATAAGTTGATTGGTAAGCAAAATGAAAATGTATGTCCGATTTTGTATATTGAATCGCGCCAATTAAGACCTATACGCATGGAAGATGGCGTAGTGTGGTTTGATTTTAAAACCTTGTGTTGTGGTCCGCGATCACAAAATGACTACCTAGAAATTGCTAACCAGTTTCATACCGTAATCTTGTCTGGGGTTCCTTATATGCCCCCCAGGATGACGAATGAAGCCCGCCGTTTTATTTGGTTAATTGATGTCTTATATGACCATAAGATCAAATTAATCATCTCTGCCGAGGTGCCATCCCCGGATTTATATACCGAGGGCCAAATTACCAGTGAGTTTTCCCGAACCGTATCCCGCTTGATTGAAATGCAGTCTCGAGACTACCTGGATGCACCTCGCCGGGTAATTGACACCAGCTTGACCTAAAATAGGGTCATGAGCTCTTTTTCAACACTGAATGCCGATTTGCATTGCCACTCCGTGGTCTCTGACGGCACTTTAACGCCAGAGGCATTGGCTGAACGCGCCAAACAAAATGGTGTGTACTTGTGGGCACTCACCGATCATGATGAGTTGGGCGGTCAACAGCGTGCAAAAGCAGCTGCAAGTGCGCTCAATATTGACTATCTTGGCGGCGTAGAAATTTCAGTGACTTGGATGGGTCAAACAATCCATATCGTTGGTTTAGGCATCGATGCTGATCATGTTGGCATTATTGAAGGCTTGCGTCGTACTCGCGAAGGCCGTGCAAATCGCGCTAAGTTAATGGCAGAGCAATTGTTAAAGGTCGGAATACCCGGTGCATACGAAGGTGCACTGCATTACGCTGGCAATCATGATCTCATCTCACGAACTCACTTTGCGCGGTATTTAGTGGAGCAAGGTGTTTGTAAAGATACGGAACATGTATTTAAAAATTATTTGGTTGAAGACAAGCCTGGCTATGTTCCTCATGTGTGGGCTAAGCTAGATGATGCAGTCGCATGGATTAAGGCGGCAGGTGGCGTGGCAGTGATTGCACATCCGGGCCGCTATAACTTTAATGCTATGCAGATGGATGAGTTGTATAAACACTTCAAAGATATCGGCGGCCTTGGAATAGAGGTTATCACTGGCAGTCATACTCCAGATCAGTATCAAGAGTATGGAAAAATTGCCCAGCAGTATGGTTTTTTAGCTTCGCGAGGTTCTGACTTTCATGATCCTTCAGAAAGTCATACTGATTTAGGTGTATTACCGCTTTTACCCGAACACCTTACGCCTGTTTGGTCCGTGTTTCATTAATTCATATAGTTAAAGATAAAGAAAAAAAGATGTTTGCTGAACGTGTTCTCTCTGGTATGCGCCCAACAGGAAGTTTGCACCTGGGGCACTATCATGGTGTTTTAAAAAATTGGGTTCGCCTCCAATCAGAATATCCCTGTTTCTTTTTTGTGGCGGATTGGCATGCTTTAACTACGCATTACGAAACCCCCGATGTGATTGAACAGTCCGTGTGGGACATGGTGGTCGATTGGTTGGCAACGGGCGTTGATCCTAACCAAGCAACCCTTTTTATTCAAAGCAAGGTTCCTGAGCATGCAGAACTTTTCTTATTACTATCGATGGGAACCCCATTGGGCTGGCTTGAGCGGGTACCCACCTATAAGGACCAGATTGAAAAATTAAAAGAAAAAGATCTGCAAACCTACGGCTTTTTAGGGTATCCCCTTTTGCAGGCTGCAGATATTTTGATTTATCGCGCACAGTTTGTTCCTGTGGGAGAGGATCAAGTCCCCCATGTGGAAATGACACGCGAAGTAGCGCGTCGCTTTAATTATTTATATGGACGTGAGCCTGGTTTTGAAGAGAAGGCTTTAGAGGCCGTGAAAAAATTGGGTAGCAAGCGCGCCAAAATGTACGCAGAATTACGCGTGGCGTTTCAAGAGCGCGGGGATGATGAGGCCTTAGAGCAGGCCAAAGCCTTGCTACAAGAAGCGCAAAGTCTTTCCATGGCCGATCGTGAGCGATTATTTGGCTTCTTAGAGGGATCTCGCAAGATTATTCTGCCTGAGCCACAAGCCTTGCTGACTGCAGCATCGCGCATGCCTGGAATCGATGGACAGAAGATGTCCAAGTCTTATGGCAATACGATTGGCATTCGTGAGCAGCCAGAAGAAGTCATCAAAAAGATTAGAACAATGCCCACTGATCCTGCGCGAGTGCGCAGGACTGATGCTGGTGATCCGGCACGCTGCCCAGTATGGCAATTGCATACTGTGTACTCCAATGAAGAAACTAAGCAATGGGTAGATAAAGAATGTAAGTCTGCTGGGATTGGCTGCCTTGAATGTAAGCAACCGGTGATAGATGCCATTTTGGCTGAGCAGCAACCCATGTTTGAGCGTGCCCAAAAATATCTGGATGATCCTAGCTTATTGCGCTCCATCATTGCTGATGGTTGTGACAAGGCTCGTAAGGTAGCCCAAGAAACTATGCGTGAGGTCCGCGAAGCTATGGGTCTTGCATACGATTAAGGCCATGAGTTGTCAGTAAGTCATGATGCAAATTTAGAGGCTTCACCATGGGTGAGGCGCTTTACTCCTTTAATTGCAAATCCTGGAGTGGTATTGGATCTTGCTTGTGGAGCGGGTCGCCACTCACGGTATCTGGCGAACCTGAATTATTCAGTCATCGCAGTTGATCAGGATGTGAGTCTGATTGAGGCTAATACGAATGTTCGAATCAGCCCTCAAAAGCTTGATCTAGAGTTGGAAGACTGGCCCTTAACTGGTAGTCTGTTCGATGGGATTGTGGTGACTAATTACCTGTACCGACCACATTTAGACCAATTGCCCCAAATGCTGACTGATGGCGGGGTACTTATTTATGAAACTTTTGCCCAAGGTAACGAAGTATTTGGCAAACCCTCCAACCCCAATTTCCTATTAAAAACAGGGGAATTGCTGGCTTTAGCCTCTAGGCATGGCCTCAAAGTGTTGGCTTATGAGGATATTTATCTTGATAGCCCCAAGCCAGCCATGATGCAGCGGATCTGTGCCGTAAAAGGTGATCTAAAAGGGTACATTCCGTTACAATTTCAGGGTTAAGACAGTTAAAAATCGGTATACATTCGTTGACAAATACAGCCCATTCCAAAGGTAGCAAAAAGCCCATTTCTGGCAGCATGCCGGCTATTGTCACGCCGATGCTTGAGGATGGCAGCTTAGATTACCCCAGTTTGCGTGCTTTATTGGACTGGCATGTGACCGAGGGTAGCGATGGAATTGTGATTGTTGGTACAAGTGGAGAATCCCCTACAGTTTCGGTAGAAGAGCATTGTGAGTTGATCCGAGCAACCGTAGAACATATTGCCGGCAGAATTCCGGTGATTGCGGGCACGGGTGGTAACTCCACCTTAGAAGCTATTGAATTAACTCAGTTTGCTAAAAAAGTCGGCGCAGATGCGAGTTTGCAAGTCGTTCCTTATTACAACAAGCCAACTCAAGAGGGCATGTATGCCCATTTCAAAAAGATTGCAGAGTCAGTTGACCTCCCAGTGATTTTGTATAACGTTCCAGGTCGCACCGTTGCTGATATGGCAGGTGATACCGTGGTTCGTCTTGCAGGGGTCCCCGGCATCATTGCGATTAAGGATGCTACTGGCAGTCTTGAGCGCGGAACCATATTGATGGCCGATCTCAAACGTGCAGGCCATCATGATTTTTCTGTTTTTTCTGGCGATGACCTAACGGCTGCTATGTTAATGCTCATGGGTGGCAAGGGCAATATCTCGGTCACTGCGAATGTGGCGCCACGTCTTATGCATGAGTTGTGTGTAGCTGCCATGTCAGATGATGTGCAAAAAACACGCGAGATTCAGTACAAATTAATTGCAGTGCATAAAGCGATGTTTATCGAAGCTAATCCTATTCCAGTTAAATGGGCATTGCATCAGATGGGCAAAATCACAGCTGGCATTCGCCTGCCATTAACTCCTTTAAGTGAGCCATTGCGTGAATCCTTAAAGACAGCATTAAAACAGGCAGGCTTACTATGATGAATTTTGTGCAATTTCTTCGTCGATACCTATCGATCCTGACAGTTTGTTTGATTGTCTTAGGGGCATTAACGGCTTGCAAGTCGGTTACTAGTAACGATACGGTTGACTACCGGGGTAGCGGTGCTATTCGTGGTCCTAACTTAGCGTATCCCCCGGATTTAATTACATCACAAGCAGATCGCCGTTATATCGTGCAAGACGGCTCCGCCACGATGTCGGACTACAACGCTGCTGTGAAAAAATCTTCTCAGCTTCGTTCTAACGTGATGACTGGTATTCCCGGTATGCGGATCGCGCGTGATGGTGAGCGTCGTTGGTTGGTTGTTGAGAAGCCGGCTTCAGAGCTTTATCCCCAAGTAAAAGATTTTTGGCAAGAGAATGGCTTCTTGTTAGTCGTTGACTCGCCATCGACGGGAATTATGGAGACCGATTGGGCAGAGAATCGGGCCAAGATCTCCCAAGACTTCATTCGCTCCACACTGAGTAGTGTATTGGATAGTATTTACGATACCGGTGAGCGTGATAAGTACAAAACCCGTTTAGAAGCGAGCAAGCCCAGT
>CAILON010000342.1 GCA_903835865.1 uncultured beta proteobacterium | reverse complement strand
TAGTGAATTTTGCGAGCCTCTTCAGCAAACGCATTACCCACATCCTCAGAGCGGCCCATTAAATCGCGCATACCCTTCAAAAAGGCAGCCTGTACCTGTGCCTCCAGTTGGGAATGATCATTGCCTGTAAGAGCGATTACGTCTCCACTCAAACTAGTGATATCCGCTTTGGAAACTGTCAGTTCAGTTGATGAGGATTTTGCAATATGCGGGGCTGATGGCATACGGGTAATATCTACACTATCGCAAACTGGACATGCAAGCATTCCCTTGTCTTGCTGAGCAAGACAATCCTCTTCCGAGGCAAACCATCCCTCAAAGCGATGATCCAAGGGGCAGGCAAGGTTATAAACTTTCATAAGACCTATATCGGGGCAAAAGTGCTAAATTCAATACCCTCATTTTAATAGGTTTTGTATATGCCTATTCAATAAGCTGGGGCTTGACTAGACCTCGTCTATAGCGGTCGAGCCAATAAGTGGAAATGGTGGTTTTAACATCAGTAATTTCACCCTCTTCAACCCAGGCAATTAGCTGCTCCAGTGGGGCAGCAAAAACATCTAAAAACTCTTCATCATCCAACTTACTTTCACCGGGCACTAAGTCTTCTGCCAAATAGATATCGATTAGCTCAGTCGAGTAAGAAATCACTGGATGAATGCGGCGGATATAACTCCATTTTTTAGCGGTATAGCCAGTCTCTTCTTCAAGTTCACGTTTAGCGCATAACAGATGGTCTTCTCCGATCTCTAACTTACCAGCAGGAATCTCAATGCAAGCCTTAGCGATTGGATAGCGATATTGACGCTCCAAGAGGACCCTACCATCATCCAAAATTGCCACGACTGCTACAGCACCAGGATGGGTTAAATACTCGCGTATTGCTTCTTTGCCATCTGGCAAGGAAATCTTATCCCGCTTCATATGCAGAAAAATGCCACCATAAATATCTTCGCCAGATATCCGTTCTTCACGCAAATGCTGATCTCCAGGAGGTAAATCTTTAAATGATTTTTCAGTCATGGTGCTTTTGGCTTTCTTTTGATAGAACTCTAATCATACAAAATACAAATGTCATGCGAATGACATTTTCAAAACAATAAAGGCTCCATGTAGGAGCCTTTATCTAGGAGCCCAAAAGACCTCAGGAACCAAGTAATGTGCGGCGCATCGCATCTAAGCAAAGGCTCATTAAACCCGCAGGCACAATCCCAAGCACTAATACCAACATGCCATTTAAACCCAAAATTCCCTTAGCAAAACCAGACCCCGTTACGGTAATTTCATGATCAGGCTGGTCAAAATACATAACCTTCACTACGCGCAAGTAATAGAAGGCGCCAACCAATGAAGCAAGAACCGCAATGACTGCCAAGAACGTATGCTCGGCATCTACCAAGGCCTCTAAAACACCAAGCTTGGCAGCAAAGCCAACGGTTGGAGGAACACCGGCCAAGGAGAACATCATCACTAGACCAATAAATGCAAACCATGGATGCGTTTTATTTAACCCCTTAAGTCCATCTAGAGTTTCGCAGTCATATCCCTTGCGGGATAAAAACATGAGCAATCCGAAAGTGCCCAATGTTGTGAGGACATAAGTGATTGCATAAAACATTGAAGCGCTAAATGCGTGATCATCAAATACGGAGAGCATACCTAGAAGGACAAAGCCCATTTGCGCAATAGCTGAATACGCCAACATACGCTTGACATTGGTCTGGGCTATAGCAGTCACGTTACCCACAATCAAAGAAAGAACTGCAAGCAATACCAGCATTGGTTGCCAATCGCCTAAAAGGGGCAATAAGGTATTAACCAAGAGGCGGAATAACAAGGCAAAAGCGGCTAATTTTGGTGCAGCAGCAATCATCAAGGTAACCGCAGTAGGTGCACCTTGATAGACATCAGGTACCCACATATGGAAAGGTACAACCCCTAATTTAAATGCTAATCCAGCAACAATAAATACCAGTCCAAATGCCATCACGAGATGGTTGATACGGGGATCAGCAACAACTTTGAATATCTCAATTAAATCTAAAGAGCCTGTAACGCCATACAGCATGGACATGCCATATAACAAGAATCCAGAAGCCAGGGCTCCCAAGATAAAGTATTTAATGGCGGCTTCAACACTCTTTTCGCTGCTGTGGCGCATTGCAACCAAAGCATAGGTTGGTAAAGCCATAAGCTCTAAGCCAAGATACAAGGTTAATAAGTTTGCGCCAGAAATCAGAACCATCTGACCTAACAAGGCAAGTAGCACCAGCACTATAAAGTCTGGACGGAACAGAGCCCTATCTTTGAGATATTGCTTGGAATAGATCAGGCTGACCAGTACAGCTCCGCAAGAGCAAGCTTTCAGTAAATTAGAGAATGGATCAGACTGAAACAATCCATTCATGGCAACCAGAGAAACTTCACCTATTCGACCTACGAAAGCAAATATCAAGTAAACCAATAGGATGATAGTAAAGAAATAAACAAAGCCTACACCGCGTGGCGTATGGAATATGTCCTGCTCTACTCCTGGTGTAGAAGTAGGATTCTCACGTACATAAACGCTCACCACTAACAATAGACAAGTGACTGTTAGTAAAACGAGTTCTGGCAGGATGGCGTAGAGGTCGAATGCTTGCATTTGCTTTTACTCAGAGTTTGCTTACAGCAACGTGCTGCAGCAGATTAATTACAGCAGGATGAATGATGTCGGTAAATGGTTTTGGATAAACCCCCATCCCAATAACGCAAATAGTCAAAACCGCCATCATGAAATACTCACGGGCATTGAGGTCTTTTAATTCTTCAACATGGGCGTTGGTAATAGGGCCAAAGAATACGCGCTTGACCATCCACAAAGAGTACGCGGCACTCAATATCAAAGCAGTCGCAGCCAAGATACCAATAACAAAGTCGTAGTCCACTGCAGCCAATATGACCATGAATTCACCAACGAATCCAGACGTTGCTGGTAAACCGCAATTGGCCATAGCCATTAAGACCGCAAATGCAGTGAATGCTGGCATACGATGGACAACGCCACCGTAATCGGCAATTTGACGGGTATGCATACGGTCATACAAGACGCCAATCGAAAGGAACATTGCGCCAGCAACAAAGCCGTGTGAAATCATTTGAACAATGCCACCCTCAATCCCCAGCGGACTAAAGAGGAAGAATCCAAGAGTCACAAAACCCATATGCGCTACTGATGAATAAGCTACAAGCTTTTTCATGTCCTTTTGCACTAAAGCCACTGCGCCGACATAAATTACAGCCACCAATGATAAGAAGATGATGAACGGGGCGAGATATTGACTCGCATCAGGGGCAATAGGCAAAGAGAAGCGCAGGAAACCATATGCACCGAGCTTCAACATAATCGCAGCCAAAACGACCGATCCACCAGTTGGAGCCTCTACGTGTACGTCTGGCAACCAAGTGTGCAATGGCCACATTGGAACTTTCACCGCAAAGGCCATGAAGAAAGCTGCAAACAATAAAATTTGCTCAACGATATCTAAACGGGCATTTTGCCAAGCCAATATATCGAATGTATTGGTTACGTTATAGAGATAAAGCATGGCAACTAAAGTCAATAATGAGCCAAGCAATGTATATAAGAAAAACTTAAAGGCTGCGTAAATTCGGTTATGCCCACCCCATACACCAATAATGATGTACATCGGAATCAGTGTCGCCTCAAAAAAGACATAGAACAATAGAGCATCTAAAGCGCAAAAGACGCCAATCATCAATCCAGAGAGAATCATGAAGGAAGCCATGTACTGAGATACCTTGGTATCAATGACTTCCCAGGCTGCTATCACTACAAAAATATTGATGAACGCTGTAAGAACAATAAACCAGACAGAGATACCATCAATTCCAAGATAGTAATTAATGTCGTAACGTGGAATCCAGCTCAATTTCTCTACAAACTGCATTCCAGGGTTTGTAATATCAAAGTTCAACACTAGAGGAAGAGTTGCAATAAAGCCGAGTACGGCGCCGATGAGCGCTAACCAGCGAACACCAGCAGATGGCTTATCAGACCCATAAAACAAAATAATGAGTCCAAAAACAATCGGGGTCCAAATGGCGTAAGAAAGAATCATAGTGGCTACTTAAGTAACAAAGGCCTATCGAACAAAAGGCAGGTAAGCGTACAAAACCCAAGCTAGCAATACCGCTAAGCCCGCAATCATTGCAAAGGCATAGTGATAAAGATAACCGGATTGCAAATGGCGAATCACACCAGCAAAGCGCCC
>CAILON010000341.1 GCA_903835865.1 uncultured beta proteobacterium | reverse complement strand
GCGCTGTTAGCCCAATTATTGCTGCTCAGCTGATTTCTAGGCTTCCAGTAGGCATAGATGCTGTTGGATTGCTGGTAAATGCGACAGATGCTGATTTTGCAGCGATTCAGGCTATAGCCCCCATCTCTTTATGGCAGTTTCATGGGGATGAAACCCCGGACCGATGTTTAGCGTTAGCCAATGGGCAACCTTGGATGAAAGCCGCCAGAGTAGGGCAAGACTTCGCTTTTGACGAATTTTCCCTACAATATAGGCAAGCAAACGCTTTTCTGCTGGATGCTCTCGTTGAGGGTTACGGTGGTGGAGGCGTTCCTTTTGATTGGCAAGGGATTCCACAGACATGGGTAAGCGAAAACGCGCCTCGGGTCGTTTTGAGTGGTGGATTGAACACGCACAACGTGGGCGAGGCAATTGCACGCCTGCATCCTTGCGCAGTTGACGTCTCTAGTGGCGTAGAAAGCAGCAGGGCTGTTAAGGATCCTGTACTCATGGCTGACTTTGTTAAAGCGGTGCGTGCAGCAGATGCTAAAACATCATCCCAATAATTTGCTGTAAATAAATCAAAAGAGGTAGCTATGTACGATAAGCCAGATGCACGAGGACACTTTGGTCCATACGGTGGCGTGTTTGTATCTGAGACATTGATGTATGCATTAGATGAGCTCAAAGAGACTTATGCAAAATATCAACACGATCCAGAGTTTATTGAAGAGTTCCACTATGAACTTAAGCACTTTGTGGGCAGACCATCACCCGTTTATCACGCTAAGCGTTGGAGTGAAATGCTCGGCGGCGCACAAATTTATTTGAAACGCGAAGATTTAAATCACACTGGTGCGCACAAGATTAATAACGTGATTGGTCAGGCGATGTTAGCAAAGCGCATGGGTAAGCCACGCATCATTGCTGAAACAGGCGCAGGACAGCATGGGGTTGCTACAGCAACGATTTGCGCCCGCTTTGGTTTGGATTGCACGGTATATCAAGGTTCCGTTGACGTTGCACGTCAAGCGCAAAACGTCTTTCGGATGAAATTACTGGGTGCCAAGGTCGTTCCAGTTGAGTCTGGGACTAAGACTTTAAAAGATGCGCTCAATGAAGCGATGCGCGATTGGGTGACCAATGTAGACAATACTTTCTACATCATTGGTACTGTGGCAGGGCCGCATCCTTACCCAATGATGGTGCGAGATTTTCAAAGCGTCATTGGCGAAGAGTGCAAAGTACAAATGCCAGAGATGACTGGTCGTCAACCGGATTATGTATTGGCATGTGTTGGGGGCGGCTCTAATGCCATGGGTATTTTTTATCCCTACATTGATTTTCCGGAAGTCAAACTGATTGGTGTAGAAGCAGCTGGACATGGTTTAGGTAGCGGCTTGCATTCAGCAGCGCTGTGCGTTGGTAAACCGGGCGTATTGCATGGCAATCGCACTTACTTATTGCAAGATGAAAATGGTCAAATTTCTGAAACGCATTCTGTTTCAGCAGGTATGGACTATCCAGGTGTGGGCCCTGAGCATGCATGGCTCAAGGATTCTGGACGTGCTGACTATGTTGCTATTACGGATGAGGAGGCGCTCCAAGCATTCCATGACTGCTGCCGTATTGAAGGCATCATTCCTGCACTGGAGTCCGCGCATGCGATTGCTTACGCCTGTAAGTTAGCCAAGACCTTGCCCAAAGATCAAACTATTTTGGTAAATCTCTCAGGTCGTGGCGATAAGGATATGCATACTGTTGCGCAGGCAACGGGATCTGCAGGCTAAGTAATTACAAAAAGAAATAAATAGAAGAATAAGAAACGTTTATGTCAAAAATTACCGCACTCTTTAAAGAATTAAAAGCTACAGGTAAAAAAGGGCTCATTCCTTTTATTACAGCTGGCGATCCTGACCCAAAGCTTACTGTTGAATTAATGCATGCCTTAGTGCGTGGTGGGTCTAGCGTGATTGAATTGGGCGTTCCATTTTCAGATCCAATGGCTGATGGTCCTGTTATTCAAAGATCCTCTGAGCGTGCATTAACACATGGCGTAACCTTGCATAGCTGCTTGGACATGGTCAAAGAATTTCGTAAGCAAGATACGCATACTCCCGTAGTGTTGATGGGGTATGCAAACCCCGTTGAGCAAATGGGAGCAGAGCGTTTTGCAACGGAAGCTAAGGCTGCGGGTGTTGATGGTGTTTTGATCGTTGATTACCCACCAGAAGAATGCGTTGATTTTGCAGCGCGGATGCGGGTAGCGGGAATCGATCCCATTTTCTTATTAGCTCCCACTTCATCACATGCGCGTATTAAGGAGGCCGCCAAAATAGCTTCTGGTTATATCTATTATGTTTCCATGCGCGGGGTTACAGGAGCATCACATCTCAATACTCAAGATGTAGCTAGCATCATCCCCAAAATTCGTGAGGAGACTGACATTCCAATCGCCGTAGGCTTTGGTATTAGCGATGCAGCCAGCGCTAAAGCAGTGTCTGCGAGCGCTGATGCTGTTGTTATCGGTAGTCGAATTATTCGTCTTTTAGAGGATGCGCCCCCAGGTCAGGCAGTACAATCACTGGAAACCTTTATTCGCGAAATTCGCGACGCTTTGGACAGTTAAATACTCATGAGTTGGATAGATAAGTTACTCCCGCCCCAAATTCAACATACCGATCCTGTTAATCGCAAGTCGGTTCCTGAGGGATTGTGGGTAAAGTGCCCAGATTGCGCAACCGTACTCTATAGCACTGACCTAGAAGCTAATCTTTCTGTTTGTCCAAAATGTAGTCATCACATGCGCATCGGCGCACGCCAGCGTTTAGACAGTCTTTTGGATGCAAAAGGTCGCTATGAAATTGGCGTCGGTATATATCCGATTGATCCTCTGAAATTTAGAGATTCGAAAAAATATCCTGATCGCATTAAAGAGGCGAATGACGCTTCTGGCGAGACTGAGGCATTGATTGCCATGGGTGGAAAAATAGAAGACATCCCAGTTGTAGTTGCATGCTTTGAGTTTCAATATATGGGCGGTTCAATGGGCTCTGTAGTTGGTGAACGTTTTGCTCGCGGGGTGCAAGAAGCCATTGATAAAAAATGTGCTTTCATTTGTGTAACTGCTACTGGTGGCGCCCGTATGCAAGAGTCTTTGTTGTCTTTATTTCAAATGGCAAAGACCAACTCGATGTTGACCTTATTATCTAAAAGAGGTTTGCCTTACATTAGCGTCTTAACCGACCCAACGATGGGTGGTATTTCGGCAAGCTTTGCTTTTATGGGTGATGTGGTCATGGCAGAGCCAAAGGCCTTAATTGGTTTTGCAGGCCCACGCGTCATCGAGCAAACTGTTCGCGAAAAATTGCCTGAAGGTTTTCAGCGCTCGGAATTTTTGATGCAAAAAGGCGGTATCGATATGATTGTTGATCGTCGTCAAATGCGTAATGAAATAGCGCGTTTGCTAGCCTTGCTACAACAGCTTCCCGAGCCTGCGATCGCGGGTAGCGCAGCTGTTTAAGCGCTTGACTACCGCTCATCAATCCCCCACATTATTTCCTAGCCTAGAGGCTTGGCTAAGCCACCTCGAAACCGCTCATCCCGTTGGCATTGATATGGGTCTTGAGCGCATTAATCGCGTCAAAGCAGCGCTTGACCTGCATTTTGATTGCCCTGTTATTACAGTTGCAGGGACAAATGGCAAAGGCTCCACCTGTGCCTACCTTGAAAGTATTTTGTTGGCATCGGGCTATCGTGTGGGCTGTCATATGTCACCCCATTTACTCAAATTTAATGAGCGTGCCCGCATTAACGGTGCAGAGGTTGGTGACAATCTTTTGTTAGAGCACTTTGCAGCAGTAGAAAAAGCGCGCGTGAGCTTAATAGATGCACCGACACTGACTTATTTTGAATTTACTACCCTGGCGATCATGCATTTATTTGCTAGCTCCAACTTAGATGCGGTTGTCTTAGAAGTCGGTATGGGTGGACGCTTAGATGCTGTCAATATTGTGGATGCTGATTGTGCAATTGTGACGAGCATTGACATTGATCATGCTGATTACTTAGGTGGAACTAGAGAGGCTATTGGATTAGAGAAGGCGGGGATTTTTAGACCTGGGCATATTGCTATCTGCGGTGACCCTGTGCCTCCACAGTCTTTAATTGAACATGCAGAAAAGTTGGGTTGTGACCTATGGCTTCAGGGACGCGATTACAACTTTCAAGGCGATAAGCAACAGTGGGGTTGGGCTGGGCGCAAGAAGCGCTTTAGCGGTTTGGGATATCCAGCTTTGCGCGGCGCCAATCAGATTCTCAATGCCTCTGCAGTGATTGCTGCCTTGATGGCCCTTCACCAGCGCTTGCCAGTCAGTGCGCAAGATATTCGGAATGGCTTTGCCTTGGTAGAGCTTCCTGGGAGATTTCAGGTATTACCGGGCCAACCTACAGTGGTTTTGGATGTTGCCCATAATCCGCATGCAGCTGCAACCCTAGGGCAGGGCTTGGAGAGAATGGGCTATCACCCCTATACCTACGCTATTTTTGGTGCCATGGCAGATAAAGATATCGACGGGGTGATCAAGCCCTTGCTGGAAATTGTGGATTTTTGGTTTTGCACTGATTTACCTACCCAAAGGGCAGCCAGCGCCCAAGATTTGGCCAAGAAGCTTGAGGCATTGGGCGTGAAGCTTAAAAATGGGGCAGATGGTGGAATTGAATGCTTCCCCGACCCTGCTGCAGCGTATCAAAAAGCGCTATCTCAGGCGGGTGAGGGTGATAGAATTGTGACCTTCGGATCCTTCTATACCGTTGCAGGCGTAATGGCTTATAGAAACAACCAGGCGCATTGATCCATGATTCGTTTACCGAAGCTTTTTAAGCGAAAAACACAGGCTGATGACCTTGACTTAGGTTCAGTAAGGGGTCGTCGCACCACCAAGAACCTATCCCCCCGGAGTTACCAGCGCGCTGCCGAAGCAGAAGAGCTCGCCCTGACCGAAGATCCAGAACAACAACGCGCACGCCATCGTTTGATTGGTGCAGCAGTATTGGTCTTAATTGCTGTTGTCGGTTTACCTCGTATTTTGGATAACAAACCAAAATCAGTAACAAATGATATTGCCGTCAATATTGTTACCAGTTTGCCAACGCCTCTAGCGGATAACAAGCCAAGCGAGAAGCCTAAAGACACCCCTGCAGAGAAAGTTATAAACGAGCCTGTGCCTGAACCTAAAGTGGAAGTGAAGCCTGAACCGAAGGCCGAAGCAAAAGTAGAGACTAAGCCAGCAGCGCCAGTACCGTCAAAATCGACTGGATTAGGACTTGCTGCGGGAGAGGAAGTGGTTAGCGCCTCTACAAAACCAAAGGCTGAGGATGCCGCGCTCAAGTCTGCTATTACCCCAGCAGCATCCACTGCAACGGGATCTGGAAAATTTGTGATTCAGATCGGTGCCTTTGCTTCTGAGGAGCGGGCTAAAGGATGGATTACAAAACTAAAAGAGCAGAAGATTCCAAACTATGTCTTGAATAAAAATGGTGTCGACGGTACCAAGTTATATATTTTGCGCGCCGGACCCTATAACGATAAAGATGCTGCAGAAGCAGCAGAGAAAAAAATTAAGGCGATGGGTCTTTCCCCAAGACTTGTCGAGACTGGTAAACAGTAATGGAATACATATCCACCCTAAAATTTACAGCGGTGGATTATTTCACCCTCGTGGTCTTGCTTGTATCTGCATTGATTGGTATTTCACGTGGACTATTTAAAGAAGTGCTTGCACTTGCCTCTTGGGTTGTAGCTTCCTGGGTTGCCTACCATTACAGCAACTACTTATCGGTAGAGTGGCTCTCAACATTCCACCTAGATGAGTTATTAAGTTTAGGTATTAGCTTTTTAATTTTATTTATTTTGACTCTCATCGCATGTGGATTGTTTGGTGGAGTAATACAAAAAATTATCCTATCTGCAGGCTTGAGTTTGACGGATCGATTCTTGGGATTGGTGTTTGGTTTAATGCGAGGCGGGTTGATTGTGGTTGTCTTGGCAACCTTGGCCGCATTAACACCTATCCCTCAGAGTGTGGCCTGGCAAAAAGCCATTACACGCCCTGCAATTGATATGGCTACAGGATTAATTAAAAGTTGGTTGCCTGCAGATTGGGCAAAACAATTGGGTGAGGCAATGCCCAAAGTAACTCCAAGCATTAATCCTAAATTAACGATAGGAATCTAGAGATATGTGCGGCGTCGTCGGAACTGTTTCCCACTCACCAGTAAATCAACTTCTCTATGATGCTTTGCTGCTCTTGCAGCATCGCGGACAGGATGCAGCCGGTATGGCAACCATGAACGGCAATTCGTTCACCATGCATAAAGCGAATGGCTTAGTGCGTGACGTCTTTAGAACCCGTAATATGCGCAGCTTGGTTGGTAATGCTGGTATTGGTCAGGTTCGTTATCCAACAGCTGGATCAGTAAGCAGTGAAGAAGAGGCTCAACCTTTTTATGTAGGCGCTCCTTACGGAATTGTTTTAGCGCATAACGGTAATTTGACAAACGCGCCAAGCTTGCGTGTTGAGATGGCTTACCGTGACCGCCGCCATATTAATACCAGTTCAGATACAGAAGTGTTATTAAACGTATTGGCTGATGAACTGCAAAAAGAAACCAATAGCGCGGCATTAGATGAGAGCGCGATGTTTAATGCAGTTACGGCAGTGACGAATCGTGTTAAGGGGTCTTATGCTGTTGTTTCCCTCATCGCCGGCTATGGTTTATTAGCATTCCGCGACCCATTTGGTATTCGTCCTCTCTGTATCGGTCGTATTGATACTCCGCAAGGTCCTGAATGGATGGTGACCTCAGAGTCAGTAGCGCTTGAGGGCTTAGGCTTTACCTTTGTACGTGATGTAAACCCAGGCGAAGCAATCTATATTGATTTGGATGGCAATTTCTACTCACGTCAGTGCGTACTCAATGCTGTTCTTACGCCTTGTATTTTCGAATATGTCTATATGGCACGTCCAGATTCAACAATGGATGGAGCCACTGTTTATAACGTGCGTATGCGTATGGGTGATTACCTTGCAGAGAAAATCCGCAAAGAGACTAATGTAGATGAGATTGATGTAGTGATGCCGATTCCGGACTCTAGCCGTCCAGCAGCAATGCAGGTAGCTAAAAAGCTAGGCATTGATTATCGCGAAGGCTTCTTTAAGAATCGTTATATCGGTCGTACCTTCATCATGCCGGGGCAGGCTGTACGCGAGAAGTCGGTGCGCCAAAAGCTTAATGCCATGCGGATTGAATTCAAAGATAAAATCGTATTGATTGTGGACGACTCTATCGTGCGTGGCACTACCTCTTTCGAGATTGTGCAAATGGCTCGTGAGTCTGGTGCAAAGAAAGTAATCTTTGCCTCAGCAGCACCCCCAGTACGCTTTCCTAATGTCTACGGTATCGATATGCCTACTCGAAGCGAGTTGGTTGCTTATGGTCGCACTGATGAAGAAATTAATAAATTGATTGGTGCAGATCAATTAATCTACCAAGATGTTGAGGACATGAAGCTGGCCGTTCGAGATATCAATCCAAGTATTCAGAACTTTGAAGCTTCTTGTTTTGACGGTAATTACATTACCGGCGATATTACTGAGTCCTATCTAGACGCCTTAGAAGCTGCCAGAAATACTTCTGCAGCAAAGGCTGACCGTCAGCGAGATTCCAGTGATTTTGCCCGCTCACAACTGCATCTGCATTTAGCTACTGAAGACTAAAAACGACAGGAATTTGCCTTTGCGAAGGCAAATCCTCGATTCGGTGTCAAAATAGCAGCATGAAGAGTAAAACTATCCGCAAATCCCCTGATTTTTCTAAGCTTGCGCCTGAGACGCTGGCTGTTCGTGCCGGCACTCGTCGCACGAGTGAATACCAAGAGCATTCTGAAGCCTTATTTTTGACGTCCAGCTTTTGCTTTGATAGTGCTGAACTGGCTGAAGATGGTTTTGCGCATGCCGATCGGGGTTTCATTTATTCACGCTTTACCAATCCTACCGTCAGCATGTTTCAAGATCGCTTAGCTGCCCTAGAGGGTGGTGAGGCTTGTATTGCTACTGCATCTGGAATGTCTGCGATCTTGACGATGGCAATGGCCCATTTGCAATCTGGTGACCATGTAGTTTGTTCGCGCTCTGTTTTTGGTGCAACGATTCAGTTGTTCACTAATATCTTGGGTCGTTTTGGAATTACGACTACCTATGTCGACGTGTCGGATACCAAGTCATGGCAAGCTGCCGTCCAGCCAAACACCAAATTGTTTTATTTAGAAACTCCTTCTAATCCTTTGACTGAAATTGCTGACATCAAGGCCATTTCAAAGATTGCCAAAAAAGCGGGCGCACTTTTTGCGGTGGATAACTGCTTCTGCACCCCTGCATTACAAAAGCCTTTAGCCCTTGGCGCTGATGTTGTGATTCACTCGGCTACAAAATATTTAGATGGACAGGGCAGAGTAGTTGGCGGAGCGATTGTAGGCAGCAATGATTTTGTGATGGGTAAAGTATTTCCTTATGTGCGCACAGCTGGACCTACACTTTCTGCGTTTAATGCATGGTTATTTCTTAAGGGTCTTGAGACGCTAGAGCTACGTATGAAGCAGCAGAGTCAGAATGCGCTTGCACTGGCGCAATGGCTTGAAAAGCAGCCTGGTGTCGAGCGGGTTT
>CAILON010000340.1 GCA_903835865.1 uncultured beta proteobacterium | reverse complement strand
CGAATGGTTAATGCAAGCCGTTTTAACCCTGGCACTATCATGCCAACGTATTACAAGGCAGATCATTTAGTACGGGTTGCACCAAAATTTGTAGGTCAACCCATCCTAAGTGAGCAAGAGATAGAAGATGTGGTGACATTTTTACTTACCTTAAGCAATACAAAGCAGCAATAAATATGAATCTATCCAAAAAAATTAATCGCCGACAGTGGCTCCAATGTTTGCAGCAGCTTGGCATCCTCGCTGTTGGAGCATGCTTAAGCCCGTTGACGGTATTTGCTAAGAAAGAAGAGGCCGATAGCGCCATTAAGGAAATTACTGGTGGAGCAGTCATTAAGGATGGTCGCGTCACCTTAGTCATACCACCCCTTGTGGAGAACGGTAATTTGGTAGTTTTAAATGTGAGAGTGGATAGCCCCATGACGGAAAATGATTACGTCAAGGTAATTCATGTGATTGCAGAGGGGAATCCTTTGCCCAATATATTCGCGGCTTATCTCACCCCGCGTTCTGGAACTGCCAACATTACTACTCGCGTTCGTTTAGCTGATAGTCAACGCGTATGGGCTATAGCGCAAATGAATGACGGCAGTTTTTGGCAGGGTTATGCCGAGACTTTGGTAACCCTTTCAGCCTGCACGGAGATGGTATGAGTAAAACTTCTCGCACCTCCATTACGATGCCGGCTCAAGCTAAGAAGGGCGCCATCATTGAGATTCGGGCAATTGCTCAGCATGATATGGAATCTGGATTTCGCTATACGGAAGGTGGAAAGAGTATTCCGCGCGAGATTATTCGCGTCTTTACCTGCTCCTATAACAATACAGAGATATTTAAGGCGGATTTTTACCCAGGTATTGGCGCAAATCCATTGATCATTTTTACCACCATTGCAACCGAGAGCGGAATGCTTGAGTTTAAGTGGGTGGGTGATGATGGATATGAGGCAAGCAATCAAGCGCGCATTACGGTTACGTGAAAAAGCAGGCAGTTATCTATTGTGCAGGCTTTCTGTGCGCTCTATTAATCGCATCGAGCTTTGCTGCCAATCCAATGACATCCCATAAACAGCAGTCAAGCTATGAATTGATGACTACTGAAAATAAGGCAATGCAAGATGATGCAAGTCTGAATCCTGCAATGTTTTGGGTAGGAGATGGCGAGAGTTTATGGCAAGCAAAGAACGGTACCAATGCTAAGAGCTGTGCAAGTTGCCATGGTGATGTAAAAAAATCGATGCGAGGTGTAGCAACACAATTTCCTAAAATTATGAAAGGGAAATTGCAGACTCTTGAGGGGCAGATTAATCAGTGCCGGGAAGCACGGCAAGGAGCCCCTAAGTTGGCTTACGAGAGTAAAGATCTTTTAGCGTTGACAGCGCTCATAGCCCTGCAATCCAAGGGAATGCCAATTTCTGTAAAAGAGACCCCAGCCAATAAGGATGACTTAAAACAAGGGCAACAATTTTTTAATCAAAGAATGGGGCAGCTCAATTTATCTTGCGCTCAATGTCATGATGAGCGGGCTGGCTTAAAGTTGGGTGGCAGCCTCATCCCGCAGGGGCAGCCCAATGCCTATCCAATCTATCGTTTGGAATGGCAAACCCTGGGATCGATACAGCGCCGACTGCGTAATTGCATGAGTGGGGTAAGGGCTCAACAGTTTGAATACGGTTCTTCAGAGATGGCTCAGCTTGAACTGTATCTAATGTGGCGAGCCCGAGGCATGCCCCTAGAGTCTCCAGGGGTCAGGCCCTAATAATGCTTTATTAGTCTGAGAAGACTACTGAAGTGGCGCCATTGATCAAGACTCGATCGTGCAAGTAATAGCGTAAGGCGCGTGAGAGTACGGTTCGCTCTAAGTCACGACCCTTACGTACTAAATCATCTGGCGTATCGCCATGGGTAACACGGGTGACATCTTGTTCAATGATTGGACCTTCATCCAAGTCGCTCGTAACGAAGTGGGCAGTGGCACCAATGAGCTTAATCCCGCGCGCATGCGCTTGATGATAGGGCTTTGCACCTTTAAAGCTTGGCAAGAAAGAGTGGTGCACATTAATACATCGACCAGACAGCTTGGTAGATAAGTCATCAGACAAAATTTGCATGTAGCGCGCCAAGATCACCATATCTACTTTATTTTCAGAAACGATCTCTAGAAGCTTGGCTTCCTGATCAGACTTTGTTTCTGCAGTGACTGGTAGGTGATAAAACGGAATATCGGCAAAATCGATGCTGGCATAAACATCGCGAGGGTGGTTCGATACGATCCCACAAACAATCATTGGTAACTCGCCAATACGCCAGCGATATAAAAGGTCTACTAAGCAATGATCAAGCTTTGATGCCATGATTAGCACGCGCTTAAGATCTTTAACTGCTCGCAATTCCCAGATCAATTCAAATTGTTTGGCAATTTCAACAAACCCATTCTTAAGGGTGCCTGCATCTGTTGGGCAGCTAAAGCTAACGCGCATAAAAAAGCGCTTTGAGGCTTTGTCGTCAAACTGTTGGGCTTCCTCAATATCGCCCCCCGCATTAAAAATGTAAGTGGAAACTGCTGCAACAATGCCGGGTTTATTTGGGCAGGTAAGCGTGAGGTAATAGTTTTCTGTGGCCATGACTTCTATATTCAAATAATTGCTAATAAAGCGTGATTTTAGACTGTTCAGGCAAGGCTAGCCAAATCAAGCCTAATAACTCACTTAGAGCTGGATAGGGGCTGATCAGCAAGCCCTAGGTAGGGCTCGCTTTTGTCGGTGATACCTGGCATAGCTACGTCAATACAGATCGCTTTTCCACCAACGAGATTAAATAAGCTGCAATCCTTTTTAGTGGCAGCTGAAGTAGCATGCTCAAGAGGGGATTTTCCGGTGGTTACCGTCGATACAACGCTGGCTGCAGTGGCGGGATTGGCAACCGCAGCAGTAGTTGCCGCTGTTCCTGCGGTACTAGCAGATGCTGTTCCTACTGTGCCAAGTGCTACCAAGGGTGCGGCACAT
>CAILON010000339.1 GCA_903835865.1 uncultured beta proteobacterium | reverse complement strand
CCTAAGCTGAGGCCTAAGCTGAGAGCTTACCTTTAATGAGATAAAAGATAGCGCCATAAAAGCAGCCGATGAAGAAGGTAATTGCAATCAACCCTAGGGCAAGCAAAGGATCAAAAACTTGCACTTGAAATGGGGAGTTCAGCATATGAAGTTTGAAAATAAAGTCTAAAAGCCACTGTGCCCATCCCAGTGCCACAAGCATGACCCAGCAGAAATGAAGACTTGAAAGACATAAGCCCCCAATAAGAGATGTTTGAAATAGACTCATACCCCTCCCTATGCGTCAGGTCCTACGCTTATTAAATGTAAATATCTCCGCCATTACAAGTCACTTATGTTTCCCAGGGTCTAGGCTTCTATCCCATCGAGCGTTGCTTGAAGACGTTCGACTTCAAGCAACAGTACTTGTAAAGCTTCTTTAATAGATTGGGTTCTCGATACAAAAGCTTCTTGCCGAGCAAGTAAGTTTTTTTCTAATCGATTCTTTTTTAGAGTCGCTTCTAAGCTAGGCAAGCCTAAAATATTTAAATCCAAATCTAGCCAAGAGCGTAGTAATAGCAGCTTATCCAATTTAGGAATAGCTAAGCCTTTTAACCAGCGCCGCGCAGACTCTTGCGTAATTGGTTCGCAATGGCGGGCCCGTAAATTAAATTCTTTGGCTAAAAAAGAGGCAGAAGGGATTTCGTGATAATGCGCTAGTAATGAATTACGCAAGGCTAAAGCAAAGGATTCTTGCAGCGCCTTCTGCCAAATCATTTATTTAATTCTTTTTTGATATGCGCATTGCGAGCAGCCTCGGATGCGAGGTTAGACATTTTGACTGCTTCGGTTGCTGCATCAGCTGCAATTTTAGTAGCTGCGGATGCTTGGGCAGAGGCAACTAAAGAAGATTCTTCTGCTTGTTCGGCAACCGCCGCCGCAGCTGCAGCAGAAGCTGCCGCCGCTGCCGCTGCTGCTTCAATGGCTGATTGTGCCGCCGCGGCCGCCGCTTCTGCTGAAGAATCAGCAGCCCTCAGAACAGCTAAAGCAGCCGCTTCGGTAGCTGCAGTAGCCGCATGCTTTGCAGCTTCTGCTGCTTTTAGGGCGCCGCTTGCTGAACGTTTAGCCGCTTCTGAGGCATAGGCCGTTAATTCTTTTAGAGAATTGAGGGCAGACGTGTAGCGTCGATTAATCAGCAAGTAACCGTTGCGCAAATCACCTACCTCAGCTTCAAGCGACATTATCTTAGAATAGATTTTTTGGATTTCGTCGGTCATGGTAATTTTCTAATTATCGATAGCATCAAATTATTGTATTAGGATTTAAATGTAAGAACATCAATCCACGAAAAAAGTGTAGCTTTTTATTAGATACACGCTCAAGGTGTACTTTGGTAATGAATTCTGAGAAAAAATGCATAAATATAGGGTAGTTATACCCAGCTTTTAATTTTTTAGAATGGTCATCAGTGGATTATAAATCTATAGATCCAATGCCAAATGAGAGAAAAAATATCGATCTCAGGGCATTAGCCCGCGCTTACTCAGCGTCTCATGAAGGGTTCATGGTGACAGGAAAAGCGCAAAACATTATTTTAATTAATAAGGCTTTCACAGCGATTACTGGCTATAGCGAGGAAGAATGCTATGGCCGCGATTGCCATTTCTTGAATGGCTCCCATACAGATTTGGAAATAATAAAACAGGTTGACGAAGGATTTCATAATGTGACTCCCTTTTTCGGGGAGATTAGGTTCCGTCGAAAAGATGGCAGTTATTTTTGGGCTGCGCTGTCGATCAACCCCTTGTTTGATGAAGCGGGCAATATCAAGGCTATGGTCTGGCTAATTAACGATGTTAGCAAACGTAAAGATTTGGAAAAGCAATTGAAAGCACTTGCTTTCACAGATTCACTAACGCAGTTATTTACACGCCGAGTCCTAGAGGATAGGTTAGGTCAGGTCATTTTAAAATCATCACGCAATAAGCAATATGGGGCATTGTTTTTTATCGATTTAGACCATTTTAAGAGAATCAATGACATATTTGGCCATAAAGCAGGGGATATCAGATTAAAGGATGTAGCTAAGCGCCTAAAAGAGTGCGTGCGTGAAGAAGATACTGTTGCCCGTGTTGGTGGAGATGAGTTTGTTATCTTGATTAATGAGCTAAACCCAGATATTAGTATTGCAAAACAAGGCGTGATCAAAGTAGCAGAAAAAATAGTAGAACAACTCTCTACCAAAAGTTGCCTAAAAGACCCCTCACCTAAATCTTGTCAGTTAGACGATATTAGCCAGTGCCAGTGCTCTGCCAGTGTTGGTGTAGTGCTATTTTCAGGGAAAGACAGAAGCGTAGCCCAATTGCTTGATCAGGCTGATCAGGAAATGTATCGAGCTAAAAAGGCTGGTGGGAATCGCTATTTGCTCATTGAAGCAGATACCGCTAGCAATGAGAAATCTAGTGGGATTACTCCATTGGATACCAACAAAAAGACAGAAACCTAGGGTTATATAGGGCTATATATAGATGACTCCTTATTAGCTGGATTAACTCCAAGGGGTATAGGCGAACTAGGCGTACCAGGCGCACCAGGCGAACCAGGCGAACCTGAAGGCACTGATTCTGATATTACATTTCAATCACAAAACAATCGCAGAGTCTCAAGTGCGTCATATGGGTATGAAAAAAGATTTTTGTCTGACCCAGAATTTAGGTTAGAACATGGAATTACTGAGGAAAATTTAGCAGCAGCTGAAGTACTGCTGGAAAGTGCAGAATTGATGGCTTAGGGTAGAAACTCTTTAAGCAATCACCAATCGTTTGCTACACAGGACTACTAATTATTGATTTCTTTTTTCCAAGGCAGAAGTATAAATAGTTGTTTCCGACTTCTTTAACGCGTGTTTCTCTCTGAGAATATTAGGATCAATAATCTCAAATATAGGCTTTCTAGAGAGAAATTTAATACGGCGGTTTTGAATAACGATGGCGTTAATTTTTTCTAGCTGGGTAATAGATCGACTTAGGGTTTCAATTTTGATACCTAAATAACTGGCAAGATCGACTCGGTTCATGGGGAGGATAAAGTTGTCGCGATCGAATCCAACGCTGCTAAGACGATTTGAGTAGTCGATTAAAAAATCTGCAAGTTTTTCTAGAGCAGTAAGATTTATTAAGTTAAATATATGAATGTTAGAAGCATTGAGTAAAGCTCCCAAAGAGTTTTTAATACCGTCTAAAAGCGCTGGAAATTCTAGCTCCACTTTTTTAAGGCTATCAAAAGAAATTGAGCATACTTGGCTATCAACTAGACTAATGGCATCAACTTGATGATGACCATTTGCCATGCCATCTAAGCCAATAGGTTCACCAGGCAATGAAAAATGAGTGACTTGCCTAATGCCGTCTTGAAAAACCATCTCCGATTTAATGGCCCCAAGCTTTAAAGTGTAAATGTGACTTAATGGATCGCCTGTGCGAAAGAGATATTGCCCCTCCTGAAGTTTCGTGGAGTGAAAAAAGGGCGCTGGGAATTTGCCAATATTTTCTTGAGTTAATTTGACAATCAAGCACTTACTTCGCGCTGCGCAATGCGTGCACGTTTCCAGTTGCTTAGAGGGCGACCTGGGGATCCGGTTCATACCTTATTCTACCGATACTAAGCCAAGCTTGCATGCAAATTATTGCAAGATATTGGTCCTTTTAGCCATTCCGTGAATGTTCTTCCTGGTCCGGATTTAATGGCATCCTTGGATCAAATTTCTTTTGGTAGCGCACCTTCATTTACTTTGGATTATCGAAAAGCGTAATCTCTTTTGATCAGATGCGT
>CAILON010000338.1 GCA_903835865.1 uncultured beta proteobacterium | reverse complement strand
GGCTTATTTGTCTATGCGCTTTTTGTTGCACAAGTAAAGCATTTTTCAGGTTGGGCGGGAACTATTGCTTTGGCTTTAATTGCAGTACCGGTAGTAGTTCGAACAACTGAAAATATGTTGCGTCTAGTTCCAGGTAGTTTGCGCGAAGCGGCTTATGCATTGGGTGCACCAAAGTGGAAGGTAGCCTTTATGATTACCTTAAGAGCGGCACAGAGCGGCATTATGACTGGCATCTTGTTGGCCTTAGCCCGTATTAGCGGTGAGACAGCGCCATTGCTATTTACCGCCTTAAATAACCAGTTCTTTTCAACTAATATGAATGCGCCAATGGCTAATTTGCCAGTGGTTATTTTCCAGTTTGCCATGAGCCCATACGATAATTGGGTGAGCTTAGCTTGGGGCGGCTCACTTTTAATTACCTTTGCGGTTTTAGGGCTTAATATCTTAGCTCGAGTCGTATTTCGGGAAAAGGTCCAAGGATGAAAAATATGCGAACCGTTTTCAATACCAACCAAAATCAAGAGGCACAGATTTTGACAGATGCCCTGATGGATAGTCTATCTGAGGCTAACTCATCTCCCCATATCAATGCGCTTGAAATTAAGAACCTCAATTTTTTCTATGGCTCTTACCAAGGCTTAAAAAATATTAATCTCAATATTCAAGAGCAAAAGGTGACTGCTTTTATTGGCCCTTCAGGTTGCGGTAAATCAACTTTGCTACGCTCTATTAATCGCATGTACGACTTGTACCCTGGTCAGCGAGCAGAGGGTGAAATCCTATTTTATGGAGAAAATATTCTTGCCCCGAAGCAAGATCTCAATTTATTGCGCTCACGGATTGGAATGGTTTTTCAAAAGCCAACCCCATTTCCAATGTCGATTTATGAAAATATTGCTTTTGGCGTACGTCTTTATGAAAAACTTTCAAAGGCTGAAATGGATGAGCGGGTCGAATGGGCTTTGAAAAAAGCGGCATTATGGGGGGAGGCAAAGGATAAATTAAATCAAAGTGGTTTATCCCTTTCAGGCGGACAGCAGCAGCGCTTATGTATTGCGCGTGGAGTGGCTGTTAAGCCTGCAGTGTTATTGCTCGATGAGCCCACCTCTGCATTAGATCCAATTTCTACCGGAAAAATTGAAGAGCTCATTAATGAATTGAAAAATGAATACACTATCGCGATTGTGACTCACAATATGCAACAAGCTGCTCGCGTATCTGATTTCACTGCTTATATGTATTTAGGTGAATTAGTTGAATTTGGCAAAACAGATGAAATATTTGTGAAACCCAAGCGGAAAGAAACTGAAGACTATATTACTGGCCGGTTTGGCTAATTAAGAGGGCATATGCCAGATAAACACCTTTCATCGCAATTTGATTCCGACTTAAATTCGCTCTGTAGCAAGTTACTAGAGATGGGTGGTATGGTTGAATCACAAACCTCTACTGCTATGCGTGCATTTACTGAAATGGATTTAGATATTTGCAATCAGGTTATTGAGCGCGAAAAAGCCGTTAATGATTTTGAAATAGAAGTTGATTCTGCTTGCACTGAAATTATTGCTCGTCGGCAGCCGACAGCCCGTGATTTGCGCTTAGTCATGGCAGTTTCTAAGGCAATTGCTAATTTAGAGCGCGCCGGTGATGAAGCAGAGCGGGTGGCAAAACGTACGAAACGAATTATTGAGGCGGGTCTTAATCACAATATTAATGTTGCAGAGATTAAAATAT
>CAILON010000337.1 GCA_903835865.1 uncultured beta proteobacterium | reverse complement strand
TCGTAAATCCAATTCTAGTAGAGCAATATAAATAGCAAGGAATAGTTGTGTTGGAAGGCCCACCGTCTAATTTAGCAAATACAATAAACCGAGATATTTCTTACTTTGGACGCATAATTAAAACTGCAAATATACGAGCAGAATAAAATTGTTCCCACATGAACTCTAATTTGCCCCTACTGAACATTTTTTATTCATTTGGGTACAAATTTTTAGGATTGAAGCAGATGCAGCTGAGGTGCCTGATGCTCCTCCATCAGCGGGAACGATCGCAGAAATCATGATTTCAGAAGATTGTTCGCTTAGGGGAACAACTTTTAAGGTAACACTTTTATTATCTTCTGATACCTGAAGTTTAAAATTTGAAGCATCTTGAGAAACTATAGTGATTGCTTGATTTTGATTGGCTAGATTAATTGCTGTGGCATAAACTTTGCTTGCTGGGGCATTTAATACTACGGTAGCCATTTGAACTGTAGGCTTTCCACTTTGATCATCTTGAGTTAATTGATTAATCCGGCCTTCAATATGCTTAGCAGCAAAAATCCATTGGGCCGAAACGGGTCCACTAACTAAGAATAGAAAACTTATGAATAAGCCAATTGATCCCACTCGTAACACCAGATATTTCGTAGCCATAGCACCCCCTAATTAGCTTTCAATTATCGCATCTACTGAACTATATAAGGGCCAAAAGTAGCCCCTTATTAAATGAGTTGTCTCAAGTATTTCCGCGTTAATCTGCATCCGTCATAGTCTAAGCAAGCCTTGTAATACAGCGGTTAGCGAAAACCCCCTGAGGACTAGAAGTAGCTATAAGAAGAGGAGCCCTTCTATCACTTTGGAAGAAGCACTGTTAAAGCAAGGAACCCCCCAACACCCTTTGCGCTTGTTGGTGTTGTAGTAACCATATAAGTTGGACCAGCTTGTATGCTTGCATGGTATCCAAAAAAATTGATTGTTTTGCCGCCACTTAATGTCAGCTGATTTGTAACGGCTTTAGCCATATTGTTATATGTAATTTGACTCGAAAAGCTATAAGTCCATGCTGTATCAGTTGTATATGAAATTTTTGGCTGGGCATTGAGCATATTTCCTGAGCCGCCAGACATATCCCCACCCACACCCCAAGAATTAAACATTGCTGCCCCTATCACCCAGTGCTCTGGAGTAAAGAATGCTCCAGCTGAAACACCAAGCCCGGTTTGCTTCGAGCCATTATTGGCATTGGTTGCAGGAAGCTGAATATATGGCCCAATACCGGCATAAAAATACTTTTCAAATACAGGCGCAAGAAAAGTAGCTAGTTGCATGGGTTGCGCTTGGTTGGTCACCTGTTGATCATTTGAATTTCGATTGAAGGTGAACATCGGATTAACAATCAACTGCAAATCCCCGCCAAGGGAAACTGGAATGATGGGGGTAAATGAAAACTCAGCCTGTTGAGACAAGCTATTCGCGCCCATTTTTTGGTTGTAGTTATAGGAAAGCGGCAAAACAACCTGTGGATACAAGGTATTTTGCATATTTTGACCAGCCTTAGCCGCTTCACTCATAGCGCTATCGGTTGTTTGAGCCATTACTACCGAATGTAAACCGATGAAGATAAAAGAAAGGCAATATCTAAAGAGGGACATAACTAATATTTACAAATAATCTAGATGTGATGATGATAAAACCACCCGAAGGTGGTTTATAAGTAGCAAGGGAACGGTAGATGATTTTCTAATACCCCAACGTTATTACGTAAACCTGAACTTGCCCATTCATAAACTCCATCACCCTGTCTGTATCTTATCCATCAAAAAAATAATGGTAAAGCTCATGCCTTGAAATGAATAAATTAATAGAATTACTTAAGGAAAGCATCTGCACCAACCTTATCAACTTGATAGGTCGAAATAGATTTGACTTGAGTAATGTTCTTGAGTTTTGCCATATCAATCACAGCCCAATTCAGCGCATTGATTGATCTAACATACAGCCTTCCCCCTGCAAGATCTCCCATAGTTGTCCACTGGGTTACCTCACTAGAAGTAGCGGTAGCTTTCCCCCCATCACCAACAGAACCAGCGGGATCTACAGTGAGATCATTAGGCCTGTCGAAGTTATTCATAATATGGGCTAATAAATTAATAGATTCATCAGGCGTTTTACCCTTTTGAACATAGTTTGAGTAAAACGCTGCCTTTACAAAACGGCCTGTGGCAGTTTGTGAAGAAGGCAATGCTGTCAGTGCAATACCAGCGTCTGCAGTTTGCAGTTTGAGCTTACCTAGCTGCCCAGTATTTTTATTCACATTATTTTGGGTGTAGTTATTCAGATTAGTCAGATGCCAAGGAAATTCAGGAAGATTAGTCATCGCATTGACAGGGTTGTCATAGACATTCTTTTTATTATTCACAAATTCAATGACTAGTCCATTGCCTGCTTTATCAAAAATTGCGTAATGCAGCGGCATTCCTAAATTACCTAAAAATGCAGTTGGTGGAAGCCAAAACTCAGTCTTATCACTCAGCATGGCAGCCTTCACTTCGGCTACTGTTTTATGGTTCCCTAATAGCCATGTTCCAAAATCGTT
Organism: uncultured beta proteobacterium; assembly: GCA_903835865.1. Lineage (GTDB taxonomy): Bacteria > Pseudomonadota > Gammaproteobacteria > Burkholderiales > Burkholderiaceae > Polynucleobacter. The sequence goes on along the minus strand of CAILON010000337.1, from coordinate 3,301 downwards.
TGCAGACAATATTTTTGCTGGGTCATTTCCTACGGGAGGCGCAGATGATGGAATCATTGCGTTTGCAGAGAAACTCAAGCCTTGATCGTTCATCCCATCCAATAATAGCGGGAGCTTTGCCCCAGTAATCATAGCGGCAGTCATACCCAAAATTGCATATTTAGTACTAAAAGACATACCTTTAGCTCCAGTGGATGTCACTGACTCCACTTTGGTAGCGGCTGGTAGATAGGTTAAAGAAGATGGAAGCGGAAGCGTATAAGGAAGTTCCATGGTGCGCCCGTAATAGGCTTTTCCATTTACATCAGTAACCATAAGAGCAGTGCAAGCAATGGCATTGCCTACAGAGGAAAGAATAAGAGATGCTGAAAGTACGAGGCTGGCAATTTTTTTCATAAATATTTCTATCAGTTAGTTATTTAGAATATTGAGGCAGATTGATTATTAAAAAAGTAATCTCTCTAATTAATAAGAGCATACTTGTTTTTTAACTTACATGAATTTGTTAAATTCCGCATAGTCAATAATATCCATTTATTGATTTGAGATCCTAGGGTATACGCCTACTTTCAAGTCCCTTCATAGCCAAAAGCCGCTTCTAAATGAATGGGTTATCTTGCCCACCCCTTTATTACATTGGGCTGCCAGCGGCTAGCCAGATGTTCTTATTTCTTAGTGGTGATTTCCAAAACGGTCTTTTGGAAAAAAGAAAAAGCCGCATACGTTATTCACGTTAGCGGCTTTCTTTGTCAGGCTGTCCTCAGGGACATTAGCCCCCTAGTACATTTAAGGCGTTACTACATGCCATACATTATTAACGCCATCGCCAGTTTTATCGCCTGGGTTTTTATCCTTCGCGAAGAAATACAGTGGCTTTCCTTTATAAGCAAGTTGCTTTTGACCATCATTACGATTAACGATAGAAAAATCACCCGATAGCTTAATTGCTGGCTCTACATATACCGGTGGCCAGTTATCAGCGCAGGTCAATACACATTCAGATTTTCCTGAACCAGCCTGATCCTTGTCAAAGGTATAAACAGTCTTGCCATAGCTGCTGGTCAAAATTCCGTTTGTTACCTTAATGAAGTCGGCTGATGAAGTCTTTACATCAGGAGTTCCGGCACAAGCGGCCAAGATGAATGCGCACATTGCTACAACAATAAATTTGAAAAAATGAGTCATTTTTTATCCAATCAAAGAATTACAGATTAATTACCAGGGCCAATAAGAGCTACCTCAATGCGGCGATTTTGTGCTCTGCCATCAGGCGTTGCATTGGAGGCTACTGGATTGGTATCACCCATCCCTTGAGCAGAAATCAAATTCTTATCAACACCCTTACGAATTAAATAATCTACTACGTTATCCGCTCTTTTGGATGACAAATCTAGGTTAGTAGTAATGCCTTGATTACGTAAATCGGCACCAATGCCGACATTATCGGTATAGCCGCGCACAACAACTTTAGTATTTTGGAAGCCAGAAAGCGTTGGGGCCATTTTTGCCAAAACTTGATCTGCCTTGGAATTCAATTTGAAGCCGCCTTCAGGAAATAGAATTTTGTCTTTAATAGTGATTTTTAGCTCACCTTGAAGTTGACGAATCTCTACTTCATCACCTTGGTAGGCCTGCTGTAATTGAGAATAGGCTTGATCAAGTGAGTTATAGCTTTGCTGTGTAACGCAAGCCGTTAACAATCCCATTAAGCAAAGTGAAGCTGCTAGTGTGACACGCTTTGATAAATACATTTTTTCTCCAGTGTATTAAATATGGTAAATATTGATTCATATTGAGTATAACTTGGGATTTTTGTAAAAAACCAATCAACCTGTGCCCCCTAGGTTCCAAAGCCCCCGCTCAAATCACGTTACTTTTTTGGCTATTACTTAGCAGTTATATGAGAAAAACCATTCCAGTGTTTAGTAGAGGTAGGCACAAAATCAATATATTGAGTTTTTATAACGCCCCCAGGTGGAACAAAATTTGGCGACTGGACGCCAGCAGGGCCCAAGGATCTTACAAATTGATAGATATCACGTAAATCTGACTCGGAAATCATGTGAAGCGTAAACCAAGGCATGGGAGGCCTAGCCTTTAAATTTTTTGCAAAATTAACCCATTGCTCTTCAGTTAAATTCTGCATTAATAACCGTAAGTTCGCAGGATAAGTAACTCCCCAAGGACCTTTATAGCCAATTGAATTACCAGTGAGCCATTGACTCGTTGGAATATTTCCACCTTTTTCTGGATAACTAGGCGTATGACAATCATTGCAGCCCGTGATCCTAATAATGTATTCCCCATTGGCCACTGCATCCTTTGATGCATATACATTACTTTGCAATCCAATAAAGATTGCAATCATCCAAAAGAGCTTATTGATCGTTGAATACTTATTCATCAGGAATTAGGGTGAAGGCGCCAGCTTTACGCACCAAGCAGCATAACTTTCTTTCCATTTTTCAAATGTTGGCCTAGCTGTAGCGCCCCTAGAAGTAGCGCATCCCGTTAGTGAATCTTTAGCGATATTCAGTATCCCAGCAGTGTAATTATTGGCTATTGCAATCTGCTTTCCATCTGAGGACAGCGTACCAATTAAAGGAAAGGTTTTGGTATCGGTTTTATAAATCATCTTTAAATGCCGACCTTCTTGCTCTTGAATGATCAATGTTCTCGGTGCAATATAGCTACTAATACGCATTTCTGAATGAGGTTGGGTATTCGTATTATATTTACCGCCATATCCAAAATTGGTATGCGCAATCATTCCCCGCCACTCTTTAGGTAAGATGGGGACATTCTGAGGAGGTGTTGGAGGGCTAGCGCCTGGAATGAAATCAACGCAGTAAGTTTGATAATTACTGAACCAATGTATAAAACTTCCTTTCATCCCTCTGCTAAAAGCACAGCCTGATATTTTGTTTTCTACAATATCCCAAATCCCAACTGAGTATCCACTGCTCACTTGCATTTGCTTGCCGTCGGCTGAAAGCATGCCAATGAACTTCGTCTCAGCACGAGAGGATTTATAGTTGAACTCTATGTGCCGCCCCTCTTGACGAAGAATGGTGATGGTTCTAGGAGCCTCATCATGCGTAGTCCATTCTTGAACAGCCTTCTTATTGCCAGCATTAGCTTCATGGTTAGGCACATGCCGAGTTGGGCCACCAAAATTAGTGGCCGATAGAATTCCCGTCCAGACTTTAGGTAAAGTAGCAACGGTTTTTTTAGAAGTTGGTGCTACTGAAGTGCCGATAGTGTATTCATCACACCAAGCCGAATAACTGCCTAACCAATG
>CAILON010000336.1 GCA_903835865.1 uncultured beta proteobacterium | reverse complement strand
TGCGCTCAAATCCTGGGCGGGATGCGCAATGTCAAAAAGACTGGGAGTCAGTTGCAAGGCCTTGGCAAAAGTTACTGCAGGGCAATCGAGGGTCGACTTCCTATGCGTTGGCAGAAGATCAGGGATTGCAGGATTTTCGCTGGCAGCTCGAGGAGCTGAGGGTTGCTTTGTATGCTCAAGAACTCAAAACACCAACCCCAATGTCCTTAAAGCGCCTAGAAAAGGTTTTAGCTAGCTTGCGCTAGATCAAATCCTCTCTGTTGCTGAGGGCATTAACTGTGCTTTGATTGCTTACAATGTAGTTATGCATACATTTATCAAGATTAGAGGATTTCGTATTCTTGCGATATCCACGCTATTTTTCGCTCTATCTCCGAGCTCTCTCGTATTTGCGCAGACGCCCGCTTCACTTGAGCCTAAGTTGGCCATCATTCTGAATTCAGGTGATGCTTCCGTAAGTTTGATTGATATGCCTACGCGCAAGGTAATGAAGACAGTGGCAGTGGGTAAAGAACCGCACCACTTGATGATGACGCCAGATCAAAAAACCTTACTGATCGCAAATGCCGCTGGCAATGATGTCGTTCTGATGAATCCCGTCAATGGTGAGCTCACTGGAAAGATTCCAAACATCATCGATCCATATCAAATTGGCTATTCACCAAACCATAAATGGTTTATTGCGAATGGCAACCGCCTAGACCGTGTTGATATTTATTCTGCAGATGGCGCCAATCTAAAATTAGCTAAGACACTCAAGTTAGCAAAAACGCCAAGTCATATTGCCTTTACTGCAGATAGCAAAATTGCTTTTATTACCCTCCAAGACTCAAGTGAATTAGCGGCAATTGACCTCGATACGCAAACTCTATTATGGAAAATTCCAACCGCCAAAGTACCAGCGGGCTTATGGATGACGCCTGGTGATCAATACCTCTTGGTTGGAATTACGGGCGAAGACAATGTGCAGGTAATCGATTGGAAAAACCGTAAGGAAGTGAAGCGTATCTTTACCGGTAAAGGCGCTCATAATTTTCGTCCGCTAGGGGACAAGAAGCATGTCTTCGTTAGCAACCGTATTGCCTCTACTATCAGCCTGATCAATATGCAGACCTTGGAGAAGGTTGGCGATATTACTGGCCTACCGGCAGGGCCCGATGATATGGAAATTACACCCGATGGTAAAACGATGTGGGTCACTTTTCGATTTTCTAAAAAGGTTGGTGTGATTGATATTCCTTCTATGAAGTTGATGACTGTCATTCCGGTTGGTAAATCTCCTCACGGTGTGTTCTTTTATCCTAGGGCATCTTGGGAATAAAGTTTGAATGCTTAAATCCATTACCATTCCTTCTTGCATCTTAAAGATCACAGCCGCGCTATTGCTCGGCTGTTTTTCATTGATCAGCAGTGCACAGACGCCAAGTTGCAATAAGACGGTCTACCTCACATTTGATACGGGCAATATGTCTGTTGCAGAAAAAGTGGCGGAGATTCTGAAGCGGCAGGATATTAAGGCTACTTTTTTTCTCTCGAATGAAAAAACGTTTCGTGGAGATTTTGCTTTAGATGATTCTTGGAAAGCTTACTGGCAAGAAAGGCTGCGCGAGGGCCATCGCTTTGGAAGTCATACTTTTGACCATGTGTATTTTGTGAAGGATGGACCCAAGGGAGAGGTATTTGAAAAGCCCCAATTTGGACCAAAAGCCGGCATGACATTGCTGTACAACGAAGCGGCAATGTGTAAAGAGATTCGTCGC
>CAILON010000335.1 GCA_903835865.1 uncultured beta proteobacterium | reverse complement strand
TGTTATCTAATAATTTTTTGATTGGAGCAAAAGTTTCAGCAAACTTAGCAGGCAATTTTGGAGCCCAAAGATAACCTATAGCTGCAGTAAGCACGCCAAGCACAACCAATAATAAAACTGGTGACGTTAAGGCATGAATTGCCATGGCTACAGGACCGTGGAATTCATCTTCAAGCTCCTTCATTACTGGATGACGGGCAATATCAATAAAGATAGAGTCACCAAAATAAGTGCCAAATAATAGCGGCGTAATGGTGTAGAAACCAATAATTACAGAAGGAATGGCCAATAGAATCAATGGAAGAGTTACTACTGCTGGAGACTCATGTGGCTTTTCACCTGGTGCTAAGCCATGGTGAGCATGATCATCGCCCTCTTCTGCATGATCGTGATTATCATGTGCATCCGTATGTCCCCAGCGGGCTTTTCCATGAAACACCCAGAAATACAAACGGAATGAATAAAGGGCCGTTACAAAGACGCTAACCATCACAGCAAAATACGCAAAGCCCGATCCAGGGATATGACTAGCTGCAACTGCTTCAATAATGGAATCTTTAGAGTAGAAGCCAGAGAAAAATGGAGTGCCAATCAATGCCAGATTACCTAACAACATCATGAGGCAAGTAATCGGCATATATTTCCATAGACCGCCCATTTTGCGCATATCTTGCTCATGATGCATTCCCAAAATGACGCTACCTGCAGCAAGGAATAACAAAGCCTTAAAGAACGCATGGGTCATCAAGTGGAAGATAGCAACTGGATAAGCAGAAACACCTAGCGCTACCGTCATATAACCAAGTTGAGAAAGAGTCGAATAGGCAACCACTCGCTTGATATCCGTTTGCACAATACCCAGAAAGCCCATAAAGAGTGCTGTGATGGAACCAATGACTAAGATAAAGCTCAGAACAACATCAGATAGCTCAAACAATGGCGACATACGTGAAACCATAAAGATGCCCGCAGTGACCATAGTTGCAGCATGGATCAAAGCTGAAATTGGTGTCGGGCCTTCCATAGAATCAGGCAACCAAACATGCAATGGGAATTGCGCTGATTTACCCATTGCACCGATAAAGAGGCAGATACATATAACCGTCACCAAGCTCCAGCTAGTACCGGGCAAAGTTTGCGCCGCTAATGCTGTGTTTTGAGAGAAGATGACGTCGTATTGCATTGAGCCAGTGCTCGCTAGGAGCAGGCCAATACCCAGAATAAAACCAAAGTCACCAACACGGTTTACTAAGAAAGCCTTCATATTGGCGAAGACTGCAGATTGACGCTCGAAATAGAAACCAATCAAGAGATAAGAGACAACACCTACCGCCTCCCAGCCAAAGAAAAGTTGCAAGAGGTTGTTACTCATGACCAGCATCAACATGGCAAAAGTAAATAAAGAGATGTAAGAGAAAAAGCGGTTATACCCTTCTTCACCGTGCATATATCCAATGGTGTATATGTGAACCATTAAAGATACAAAGGTCACAACACACATCATGGTGGCAGTTAAAGGATCTATTAAGAAGCCGATATCTAAATTGAGCTCACCCAATTGCATCCACCGATATACCGTACCGTTAAAGTAAAAGCCATCCATCACTTGGGCTAAAACATTGCAAGAAAGAGCAAATGCAATAGTTACACCCAAAATAGTCACGAACTGGCAGGCGCCATGGCCAATGCGATTACCACCCAATTTAGTACCAAAGAACCCGGCAATCATGGAGCCGATTAATGGCGCCAACGGAATTGCACAGAGAATAGGAATGTTTAAGCTCAATTGCATGACTAGCCTTTTAGGTGGTCAAGATCTTCGGCATTAATGGTGTCAACCTTACGGAAGAGCACAACCAAAATAGCCAAACCGATAGCTGCTTCCGCAGCTGCCACAGTCAAAATAAAGAATACAAATACTTGACCCGCCATATCGCCCAAGTAATGCGAGAAGGCAACAAAGTTCATGTTGACCGAAAGCAGCATCAATTCAATTGCCATGAGCAAGACGATGATATTTTTACGGTTCAAGAAAATTCCAACAACGCTAGTCGCAAATAAGATCGCACCGAGGACTAGGTAGTGAGCTAGGGTGATATTCATTTTCGCTCTCCTCTAGCATCTTGCTTTGCAGCCATATCTGAATCCATTTTAACGATGCGCATACGGTCCGCAGCAACCACATTGACTTGCTCGTGAATATTTTGTGTTTTTGAGTCTTTGCGATTGCGAAGAGTTAATGCAACTGCAGCAATAATGGCAACGAGTAAGATCACGCCAGCAACCTCAAAGGCATATACATAATCTACGAAGATCAGCATTCCTAAGGCCTGAGTGTTGTTTGCCATCATCTCTTCTGGCATCGGTTGAACTGGCGCAGTAGTACCGATAAAGCTACGAATAATGACAATCGATAACTCCAGCACAATCACTGCGCCCATCAGAAAGGCAACGGGTAGAAATTTTCTAAAGTCACGGCGTAAATGCTCTAAGTCAAGATCGAGCATCATCACCACGAAGAGGAATAAGACCATCACCGCGCCTACGTAAACGAGGATCAACGCCAAACTAAGGAACTCCGCTTTGAGTAGCATCCAAAGTCCTGAAGCACAGAAGAAAGCTAAGACCAGGAACAGTGCAGCATGAACTGGGTTACGAGCTGTGACGACGCGCAATGCAGAAATAACCAAGAGGCCTGCAAAGCCGTAAAAGAAAATGGCGAATAATGTAGATGGATCGAATGTCATTTTATTTGTACTCTATTCGATTAGCGGTAAGGTGCATCAATAGCACGGTTAGCGGCAATATCTTTTTCATACTTATCACCTACGGCCAGCAACATGTCTTTAGTGAAATACAAATCACCGCGCTTGTCGCCAAAATATTCAAAAATATTGGTTTCCACAATAGCATCAACAGGGCAAGCTTCTTCACAGAAACCGCAGAAGATGCACTTAGTTAAGTCAATGTCATAGCGGCTAGTACGACGAGTGCCATCATCACGTTCAGCGGTCTCGATCGTAATTGCATAAGCTGGGCAGACAGCCTCACAGAGTTTGCAACCAATGCAACGCTCTTCGCCATTCTCGTAGCGACGTAATGCATGCAAGCCACGGAAACGTGGTGACAAAGGCGTCTTTTCTTCTGGATATTGAATAGTAATCTTTGGCTTAAAGAGATAACGACCGGTGATAGACATACCAGTCAAAATATCTTTAAGCATCAAGCTATCGAGGAATTGGGAAATTTTCTTAAACATGATTGATCAACTTATTTCCAAATATTCCATGGGGATACAACCCATGCGCCGATGACAACCACCCAGAACACTGAGATGGGAATAAAGATCTTCCAACCCAAACGCATAATTTGGTCGTAACGATAACGAGGCAATGTTGCGCGCAACCAGATTACACAGGACAGAAGGAAAAATGTTTTACCAAATAGCCAGAAGAAACCTGGGATATCTCGCAAAATTGGCAAATCGACAATTGGTAACCATCCACCTAAGAACATGATTGATGCCACAGCAGCAATTAAGATCATGTTGGCGTATTCAGCCAAGAAGAACATGGCAAAGGACATGCCTGAGTACTCAACCATATGTCCGGCAACAATTTCTGACTCACCTTCAACAACGTCAAATGGATGCCGATTAGTTTCAGCAACGCCAGAGATGAAATAGATCAAGAACATGGGTAGTAATGGTAACCAGTTCCAAGATAAGAAATTCAGACCCACACTAGCAAAAAAACCTTGCTGCTGAGAAGCCACAATGGTGCTGAGATTTAAAGAGCCAGAGGTCAACAATACGGTTACCAAGGCAAAGCCCATAGCTATCTCATATGAGATCATTTGCGCAGAGGCGCGCATAGCTCCCAAAAATGGATATTTAGAATTTGATGCCCAACCAGCAAGAATCACACCATAAACACCAATAGAAGAGATTGCCATGATGTACAGAAGGCCAGCATTGACATCGGCAAGCACCATCTTGGCCTGAAAGGGAATCACAGCCCAAGCTGCAAAAGCCGGCATGATGACCATGATTGGCGCAATGAAGAATAAGACTTTAGAAGAGCGTGCAGGAGAAATGATCTCCTTCATCAGCAGTTTTAATGCATCAGCAATCGGCTGCAATAAGCCTAATGGACCAACACGATTTGGTCCGAGACGAATATGCATCCAACCAATTAACTT
>CAILON010000334.1 GCA_903835865.1 uncultured beta proteobacterium | reverse complement strand
TTCAATAAAAACTCGAAATCGTAATTACGAGGAATGCACATGAAGATCTTCAAAAAACTTTTAGTCATTGGCGCAGTAATGGGTGCTATAGGATTGGCGCCCATTGCATTTGCACAGACTAATTTGCCAGAAATTGGTAAGTCAAAGGCAGAAATAGCAAAAGCCGCATTTAAAGAAGATGCTAAATGTACCAAGTGCCACGACGAGAGCGAAAATGCCCCCATTCTTTCTATTTATCAAACGAAACATGGTGTAAAGGGTGATTCTCGTACCCCAACCTGCACTTCATGTCACGGACAAAGTGATGGTCACTTAGCCGGAGATAAAACTGGTAAAGGTCGTCCAGCACCAGACGTAGTATTCAAAAAAGGTGTGTATGCCAAGTCAAGTGAAGATGTCCGCTCTGACCAGTGCTTAACCTGTCATAAGGGTACTAAGCGTAATAACTGGGCTGGTAGCGCCCACCCAGTCAATGATGTGGTTTGTAATGATTGCCACAAAGTACATAAACCAGCAGATCCAGTCCTTTCTAAGCAAACCCAAACACAAGTTTGTTTTACTTGTCATAAGACTCAGCTGGCTGATAGTAAAAAGAATTCAACCCACCCCATTGATGTAAAAAAAGTGGTGTGCTCTGACTGCCATAACCCACATGGCTCTACTGGTCCAGCCTTGCTTAAGAAAAATACACTAAATGAGACTTGTTTCTTATGTCATGCGGAAAAACGCGGTCCACTACGTTTTGAGCATCAACCTGTAGTTGAGAATTGCGCCAACTGTCACACACCTCATGGCTCAAACATTACACCTTTGTTGAATTCACGCCCACCATACCTCTGCCAGGAGTGCCATGACGGAACTCATGCGAGTGGTTCCCCAGTTGGATTTAATGCTGGTGGCTTTCAATCAGGCAAGACATCTGGAACCCAGAGCGCTAACGTGACCGGTCGCGCTTGTACTAATTGTCACAGCATGGTCCATGGATCTAACAGCCCAGCCGGTGGTTATTTCCAACGCTAATTGATGGAATTGGAGAACGTGATGAAAGTTCGTAAAACGAGTCTTAGACTGAGTGTCTTGAGTCTGGCAATGATGGGTGTATTTACCTCCATGTATGCATATGCAGATGATGAAGAGGCAGCTGCCTTAAAGAATCCAACTAGCACGGTTACTGTTGAGGAAATCTATGTTTCCCAAGGCTCACAAAAATTTGGAGAGTACAACGGGCTCAATAAGCAAGGTGGCTATATCAATGGCAATGTGAATGTGCGTGGCGGTGATGGGTATAGGAAGAATGAACAGGGGGATACAACTCGCTGGAGTATTCAAGGAACTGATCTGGGGTTAAGTGATCGCTCAGCAAGTGTTGGTTATAGTGATCAGGGAAATTGGAATGGTACGATTGGTTATGATGCCTTGCAACATAATATGGCGCCTGGCTATCAAACCCCATATCAAGGAAGTATGGGAGGGAACAGTTTTATTTTGCCAAGCGGATTTGGAACTGCAGCAAATACAAATGCATTGAATGCTCAGCAAAAAAGCCAATTTACTACAACAGATATTTCTACTACACGCCAGAATACATCTATTAATGCGGGAAAAATTCTCGAAAATGGACTTAGTACTACACTTGATTTTAATCATCTAGAGCAGAGCGGCGCTAAATTACAAGGTTTTGGTTCTATGAAGAATGGAACAGCGCTTGGTGAAGCTGTGTCCATACTGCCATCCCCAACCAACTATCAAACAGATACTGTCACGGCGGGATTGAATTGGCAGGGCGAGAAGGCTAGATTAAGTGGCTCTTATTTTGGCTCGTTCTTTAGGGATGGGAATAGTGGTGTTCAATTCCAGACGTTTGCTGGTGGCAATCAAATGCAAACAATGAGTACGATGCCTAGTAATCAGTTGCAGCAATTAAATTTTGGCGGAGGCTATGACTTTTCAAGCAAAACGAAGTTTGCTGGAAATCTTTCATACGGTCGGAATACTCAAAATTCTTCGTCCTCATACGACCCCTATATGTTATTGGCCGGATTTCAGGCGCCAGCATTTAATGGCTTGGTTAATACCGCTCATGTGGATTTCAAACTAACCGATCAAAGTGTGAAAAATCTAAGTTTGGCAGCAGGTTACAAATTCGACTCTCGTGATAATTTAAGTCAATCTAATATACAGCGCTTGTATGGAATCAATGGTGGAAATTTAACTTATTACCCAAATACTCCATTAAGCACCAGAAAGTCTTTGATTGAACTCGCTGGTGATTATCGTTTGAGCACTGATCAGAAATTAAGACTGGCCTATCAAAACCAATACTTAAGCCGGTTCTGTAATCAATATGCGACAGGTATAAGTAATGCCCCTACAAGCCCACAAAGTCAATATCCTGCTGGCGCTGATTGTGTTACAGCAAACTTTAGCAGGACAAATAATATAGATGCATCTTATAAGCTTAGGGCGACCGAAGGGGTCGATGTCAAAGTTGCTTATGCTATGGATATACGTCAAACCACTTGGAACCAAAATGCGATAGCTGCATTCTCCACTGCTAATAAAAATCCTGGCTTTCTCCCTGGACAAAATGGTGGAGATTGGCTGGGCTATCAGCCATTCTTCGAAGCCTCTAGAAACCAGCAAGCGGCTAAGGCGAATGTAACATGGCAAGCGGCAGAAGAGCTATCATTTGTTGCTGGCGGAAAATGGGCCTACTCTTTTTATCCAAACTCTACGTTTGGTGTAA
>CAILON010000333.1 GCA_903835865.1 uncultured beta proteobacterium | reverse complement strand
GAGCGCATGCCGCGCTCATGACCACCGCCATGAATTTGCGCCTCAATCCGTATCCGCGGCTTACGCCGCACAAACAAAGCACCCATTCCCTTGGGTCCATACGTTTTATGCGCTGAGAAGCTCATTAAATCCACTTTTAATTTCTCTAGATCAATCTCGACTTTGCCGGTTGCCTGGGCCGCATCGACATGCAGAATAACTCCACGTGAACGAGTTAAGTCGCCAATGCGGGGAATATCTTGCACAACGCCAATTTCGTTATTCACAAACATCACCGAAACTAAAATCGTATCCGGACGCATGGCTGCTTCTAATTGGGCAAAATCAATTAAACCACTTGGCAAAACATCTAAATAGGTAACATCAAAACCTTCGCGCTCAAGCTCGCGGCAGGTATCTAAGGTAGCCTTATGCTCTGTTTTCACCGTAATAATGTGCTTCCCTTTTTCTTGGTAGAAATGGGCTGCACCTTTTAGGGCTAAGTTAATACTTTCAGTCGCGCCACTAGTCCAAACAATTTCACGCGGATCTGCATGTACCAACTTAGCCACCTCAGCACGCGCCTCTTCAACCGCCTCTTCTGCCGCCCAACCAAATGCATGGCTTCGCGACGCTGCATTCCCAAATTGCTCACGCAAATAGGGCAACATCTTATCAACCACGCGAGGGTCAATAGGCGTTGTAGCTGAGTAATCCATATAGACCGGGAAGTGCTTTGGACTAAACAGAGATACAGGTTGCAAAACTCGACTTTCAGGGGCATTCATGGCGTTTATATGTTCTAAAAATAGTATTCGTTAGATAAATTCAATGTTAGTTAGAGGTAGATTAATTTTGTCCTGCTAAATTAAAAACTGAATTCACAATATGTCGCTTGGGGGCAACTTCGGGTTTCAGTGTTTTTGCAGGAGCCAACTTACTTGGCTTTGCTTCGTTCACCTTAATTTTCTTATCGCGCAAATCGTGCAGAATAACTCCACGGCCTTCTTGTTGTTGCATGAGATCACGCAGGCTAACTGAATTTAGGTACTCAACCATTTTGGCGTTCAGATTAGTCCATAGATCATGCGTCATACAACGACCCAGATGATCCTCTTCGTTATGGCAGTTGCCTTTACCACCGCATTGTGTGGCATCAAGGGGCTCATCAACCGCGACAATAATATCGGCAACGCTAATTTGCTCGGCCTTTAGCGCCAAGGTATAGCCGCCACCCGGCCCGCGGGTACTTTCCACGATGTTAAAACGACGTAACTTGCCAAATAACTGCTCAAGATAAGAGAGTGAAATTTTCTGTCGTTGACTGATACCAGCCAAAGTTACAGGGCCATGCGCTTCACGCAAAGCCAAATCATCCATAGCAGCCAAACGAATAGCAATATCAGCCTTCATGCGTTCAATCTCAAGCTGCGTCTGTGTCTTCACAATCGTGTCTTGAGCCTGACCGTCTACCTTCATTTTCATGTTGGCATGATCGTGTGCGTCTTGCAATTCAATCTGGTGAGCGCGGTTAGTTTCTTTAATCAAAGTGCGCTTGGTTTCAGAATCTTGCTTCATTTGCTCAACGTCAGAACGTGACTTC
>CAILON010000332.1 GCA_903835865.1 uncultured beta proteobacterium | reverse complement strand
GATTTCTTCTGCTGCTTGTTCATGTGTCCAAGATTTTTTATAGGGACGAACAGACACTAATGCATCATACATATCGGAAAGCGCCATAATTCGAGCAGAAAGTGGGATGTCCTCGCCTGATAATCCCGCGGGATAGCCTGTCCCATTCCACTTCTCATGATGACTAGCTGCGATATCCGCTGCAATGCGAATAACCTCATTCTGAAATTTCCCATTTTTCTTGGTTGAATGCAAAATGCTCGCGCCAAGTGACGTATGCGTCCTCATGATTTCCCACTCTACCTCCGTTAGATGACTTGGTTTTCTAAGTATGGAATCGGGTATAGCCACTTTTCCAATATCATGCAATGGCGCAGCTCGGCATATCATCTCAATCAAATTATTATCCAGTTGATCCACATAAAATCCCAACTGTAATAAGCGAGTTCCTATAGCAAAGTTATATTTTTGGGTTCTAATGAGGTGCTCACCAGTCTCATCATCACGAGATGCAGCTAAAGCAACTAGCAAGTTAATAGCTTCATATTGGCTATCATCAATTTTATTTTCCAGCTTCTTATATTTTCTCTCAGAAAACTTAAAATAAATATTGGCTTGAATCAGTTTCAGTTTTTCTGCTGCTGATTCATCTTTTTCTAACCCCGCATCCCCAATGGCCATATCTAAGTATTTCTTACTAACCTTAACTCGATTTCCACCGTCAGCCTTAGCTTCATACATTGCCATATCAACCTCGTGTATTAGCTCTAGTGAATTAGACTGTAGACCGCAGAATAAGCTCGAGCCTATGCTTGCACTACAGCGACACAGAAGTGATTTACCCTCAGGCTTAGCATCGAAAATGGGAATATTGTAGGGAGAACCTAGAGAATTTTTGATATTTTCCGCTATCTTTTGTAATTCCAATTTAGCGTCGCCTTTGTTAGCGCTGAGATCTCCTAACAATACAATAAACTCATCCCCACCGTAACGCGATGCCGTATCCGTTTTGCGCAAACATTTTTTAATCCGTTTAGCGGCCTCTATCAGCAGCCAATCTCCTGCTAAATGACCATATTCATCATTAATCAATTTAAATTTATCTAGATCAATAAATATCAGGGCTCCATAATTTTTCGTACGCTGACTCATCAGCAGCGCTTGGCTCAAGCGATCGTTAAACAGGCGCTGATTAGGCAATGTAGTCAAATGATCAAAAAAAGCCATTTTTTCAACGCTAACTTGACGTTCTCTAATTTCGGATATATCCCAATTGGTTCCAATCATCCTTTGAGCTACACCTAAAGTATCTTTAATCACAATGGCATGTGCACGAATATCTCGAATGGTTTGATTTGGCAAAACTACCCTAAATTCAGAATCAAATACTCCAAGCTTGATGGCCTCACGAATTTCTTGATCAGCTCTTATGCGATCTTCGGGATGGACTGCATTTTGCCACGACTCATAATCATTGGGAAAATTTTGCTCCGATATTCCATAGAGCAGATACATCCCAGGGTCCCAGGTCAAAAAGTTATTTACTATGTCCCATTCCCAAATTCCAATACCGCCTGCTTTCATGGCCGTCTGAAAGGACTGTTGCAAATTTAAGTTAGCTAATTCAGCCAATTTACGCTCAGTAATATTGTGCTGGATAGATACCCAATGGGTAAAGTGCCCACTATCATCCGCTACCGGGAAAATATTGAGGGACTGCCAAAATGTCTCTCCATTTTTTTTATAATTGAGTACATCTTCACGAATGGGTTGCCACTTTTCTAAAGCAGCGCGAATCCGCCTTAAAGTAGCTTGATCTGTTTTAGGCCCCTGCAAAATTCGCGGGGTTTTTCCAATTACCTCTTCTACGCTATACCCCGTTTCTCTGACAAAGACCTCATTGACATACATAATTCTGGGTCCTGGTAGCCCGATAGGACTAGCTTCACTAATTACAATAATGTCGCTGGAAGAATTGATTACCTGTAGAGCCAACCTATGAGCTAATTGATTATGCTGAAGATCATCCATAAGTGGCCTAAATGAAAAGGTGAATTTAAGTTAACAATCTAATTAGATAATCATGAATAATGATTTAGATAAGTCCAAGCTAAATCCTGCTAATCAATGCTGAAAAGTGCAATCTTTAATATAGGATGGGGAAACTAAAATAGCCTCCTCTACAGTCCATGGCTCACTGTATCTAATTCAAGCCCCTGCCATCCTCTTGGAAAGTGGAATCACATAATAAAATTACAACTTTGGAGGGGAATCAAGCAAATGCGGATCAGTTCACTCATTTAGACCTATTTGCCTGACTTAAGCTGCTTCAGATAGACAAAGGTAGCCGGGTTTTGCTTGACCGGCAATATCATATAGTCCGCCC
This sequence comes from uncultured beta proteobacterium, assembly GCA_903835865.1. Lineage (GTDB taxonomy): Bacteria > Pseudomonadota > Gammaproteobacteria > Burkholderiales > Burkholderiaceae > Polynucleobacter. Next base: position 1,969 of record CAILON010000332.1, on the reverse strand, counting down.
ATGTCGATTAAAGTAATGTACCTCTGTTTAATTTGAATTAAGCCTGCATCTGAGAATCTGGTAAGTGCTCGGCTAATTGTTTCAATCTTGACCCCAAGATAGCTAGCAATCTCTTCACGACCCATTGGCAAAACAAATTGCCTGTCTTGATATCCCCGCTCTGCAAGCTTTAATGACAAATGGATTAAAAATCCCGCTAATCGCTCTATTGCATACAGACTACCCAAATTAAGGAAGTGGCGCTGATCTTGAGTTAGTCCATGACTTAAAATTCGATGAAGTTGACCTTGTAAAGGGGGAATTTGAGTAGTGAGGGCCTGAAACTCTGCAAATGGAATCATGCAAATTTCACTATCCTCAAGCGTGATGGCGTTTGATTGGTAGTATCCCTCATCAATACCATCTAAACCAAGCACCTCTCCTGGAAGACGAAATCCCATCACTTGATGCCGACCGTTTACTAAGGAATACTCCGTCTTGATTGACCCAAATCGCACGCTAAAAATGGAAGTAAATTCCTCCCCTTGCCGATGGAGATATTCCCCCTTTTTTAAATGAATGCGTTCTTTAACCATAGCATCAACTCGAGGAAAATCTACAATTGCAATGCCTGCCGGCAAACAAAATTGTGCAAGTACGCAAGTGGAGCAACGCATCCCAAGGTGGGCAGTTGACAGCATATCCATTGAGCGCGCCTAACTTGCTTAGATTAAAATTTGACTCAATATTTAATGCATTCCCATGGATTAGCTATCCGAATACTGCAAAAATGGCTTAATTAATGTAATTAGAGGGGTCATCTTTCGACCAATTTTATTGGGGACAAGTTACCCGCTCATCTATCTCACCTTGATTTTGGATGCACTCTGAATAGTGGTGTAAATCCACACCTTTAAGGTGCAATAATTCAGATAGTTACACTTTGGGCGTGTATGCTATAGAAAAAGCCTTTTTTCATATGAAATAATACTAATATCCACAATGAATGTAGATTCCTTTAGTGAAAGTAGCCATGACCTCAGAAATTAAACTAATTCAATCCAAGCTGCTTTCACTTGAAACTGAAGTGAGTGACTTACGTCAAGGCTACATCATTATTAATCGGCGTTATTCCAATGCGCTAATAACCCTAAAAGAGCTCACTGGCCATGCCTCGGAATCAGCCAAACGATCAGCTAATGCAGCTATCAAAGCGGCAGATGCAGCCAAAAATGCATCTACTGCGGCCACTGAAGCGGCGGCTCTATCAGTTTTAAAAGCGGCAGATGCAGCGGCAGATGCAGCGGCAAGCGCCGCCGAATCTGCGATCGAAGCAGCTGCAGCAGCGGCGGCGGCAAGTGCAGCAGCAGCAGCTAGTGTGGCCGAACAAGCCGAGGAATCCTCCCTAATAGCCTCAGCTCAAGCTGCAGAAGCGACGAAAATTGCGACAGAGGCAGCGGCTGAAGCCGTTAAATTGTCAAACCTAGCTGCTGATGTAGCCAGATCTGCTCACATTAAAAATAGTTAGTGCTAATGACGCTTCCAATAGTTCAGAACACTTAAAAATCCGAATTTTTTATGCCCCCGAAACAAGCGTTGCGAGATTCTTTTTCACTGTCCCTCGTGAAGGCCCTTGCCTTGCGATACCAAGAAATACCTTCAGCTGCTTTTGTAGCCAAAGAGTTTAATCTACGCACATCTACATCAGATTCAATCACCCAAGAGTCAGCCCGACGCTGGCTTAGAGGTCTAGCAATCCCTGAACTGGATAAGCTATTGGTGCTGAGATCCTGGTTAGATCTGGACTTAAATGCGCTGGGCATGCCCAGCGTTGAGGCGGCGGAAAAGAGAGATGCCGAATTGAAAGGTAGCGCCCTCGCCAAACAAGAAGAATTTATCAACACAGCCAAATCCATTAAAAAGGCCTTAAAAGTGCTCATAGAAGAAGTTAAAAACTTAGAAGAAAAGCTGGCGCAGGAAAATTAACCTG
>CAILON010000331.1 GCA_903835865.1 uncultured beta proteobacterium | reverse complement strand
GTTGTGGACAACCCTAGGGATAAGTTTGGGGATTGTGTGTGGATAAATTGTGGAAAGCTCGCGCTTCATGCAAAAATAGGGTGCTGAACAAAAGTTATCCCCTTTTTGTTCAGCGTTTATACAGAGGTTTTCCACAGGTTTATTTGTCTTTAGTTTGTTGTTTTATATAAGGTTTTTGACTTATCCACTGAAATTTAATGCCTTATTACTATTACTAATAAGATATATACAAGGATTTAAAAGCAATGCAACTCGTTAACACTTCTCGCGATAACTTACTAAAACCTCTTCAGGTTGTTAGTGGCATTGTTGAACGTCGACATACGTTGCCTATTTTGGCCAATCTTTTATTTAAAAAGAGTGGAGAGAAAGTTTCATTTATTTCTACGGATATTGAAATCCAAATTACAACGAACGCTAATTTTGGTGTTGGCACTGAAGATGTCACAACAACCGTTGCAGCGCGTAAATTATTAGATATTTTGAGGGCGCTGCCTGAGGGTCCTGTTTCTTTAAATTTAAAAGACAACCGTATGGTTGTTCAAAGCGGCAAGAGCCGTTTTTCCCTCCAAACATTATCTGCAACCGAGTTTCCAGTAATGCAAAGTGTTGGTGAGGTTACTGCTTCCTGGAAGATGTCACAAAAAAGCTTTCGTCAGCTTGTTAGTCAAGTTCACTTCTCAATGGCTCAACAAGACATTCGTTATTACTTAAACGGCATGTTGCTCGTTGTAGAGGGTAAAGAGGTTGTTGCGGTAGCCACCGATGGTCACCGCCTCGCTTATTCTCGTGTAGAGCTAACCGAGGCCCCTTCTGGGTCTGGCGAGAGACAAGAAATCATTATTCCTCGCAAAACAATTTTAGAGTGCCAGCATCTTCTTGAAGACTCTGATGAAATATTGGAAATTAATCTAACAGCAAACCAAGTGAAGTTTTCTTTTGGGGATATTGAATTAATTTCGAAATTGGTTGAGGGGAAGTTCCCAGACTTCCAGAGAGTTATTCCAAAAGGTCAAAAGAATTCATTGGTTGTAGGTCGTGATTTGCTACAAGCCGCACTTCAACGTGCTGCGATTCTGACTACAGATAAATTTAAAGGCGTACGTTTTTCTTTATCACCCAATCGCATTACTGTTCAATCAACCAATGCTGAGCAAGAAGAAGCTCAAGAGGAAATTGAAGTTGAGTACGGTGGTGATGCTGTGGAGATTGGATTTAATGTAAGTTATTTACTTGATGTTTTATCCAACCTCAAGAATGACAAGATCCAAATCAGCTTAGGGGATGCAAACAGCAGCGCTGTAATTACTCTGCCTGGCTCAGAGAACTTTAAGTATGTTGTGATGCCAATGCGTATTTAATTTAGAAAAAAATGACTGAAGAAAAAAAAGTAGTAGAGCAGTACGGTGCCGCATCGATTCAAATTTTAGAGGGTCTTGAGGCTGTTCGTAAGCGTCCAGGGATGTATATCGGAGACACCTCCGATGGTACGGGCCTGCACCACCTTGTTTTTGAGGTTTTAGATAACTCTATTGACGAGGCTTTGGCCGGCTACTGTACTGAAATTACAGTAGTGATTCAAACCGACAACTCCATCTCGATTGTTGATAATGGTCGAGGCGTTCCTACTGGAATTAAGTATGACGATAAGCACAAGCCAAAGCGAAGTGCTGCTGAAATCGTAATGACTGAATTACATGCTGGTGGAAAGTTTGACCAAAATAGTTATAAAGTTTCAGGTGGTTTGCATGGCGTAGGTGTTAGCTGCGTAAACGCACTTTCCAAGTGGTTAAAACTTACCATTCGTCGTGATGGCAAAACGCACTACATGGAGTTTGCCCGCGGCGTTATCCAAAACCGTAATATTCAAGATGAGGATGGTGTCGCAACCTCACCCATTACCGTTACCGGCGATACAGAATTATCTGGTACCGAGGTACACTTTTTAGCCGATGAAACCATTTTTGGAAACATTGAATTTCATTATGAAATTCTAGTAAAGCGCATTCGCGAACTTTCTTTTTTAAATAATGGCGTACACATCAAACTAATTGATCAGCGCACGGGCCAAGAGGAAGACTTTGCCTATTCTGGTGGTGTTAAAGGGTTTGTTGAGTACATCAACCAAAACAAAAATGTTTTACACCCTAATATTTTTTACGCCGAAGGTATTCGCCCATCAGACTTGGGCGGCAATATTACCGCTGAAGTTTCAATGCAGTGGAATGATAGCTTTAGCGAACAAGTACTTTGCTTTACAAACAACATCCCTCAGCGTGATGGTGGCGCCCACTTAACTGGCCTGCGGGCGGCAATGACCCGCGTCATCAATAAATACATTGATGAGCATGAGGTTGCTAAAAAAGCGAAAGTAGAAATTTCTGGCGATGATATGCGAGAGGGTTTGGCTTGCGTGCTGTCAGTTAAAGTGCCTGAACCAAAATTTTCAAGCCAAACAAAAGATAAATTAGTTTCCAGCGAAGTGCGTGGACCGGTAGAAGAAATTGTTGCAGAGGCATTAAGCGCATATCTTCAAGAGCGCCCAGCAGACGCAAAAATCCTTTGTGGAAAAATTGTTGATGCTGCTCGTGCGCGAGAGGCTGCGCGCAAAGCGCGCGATATGACAAGGCGCAAAGGCGTTCTAGATGGCTTAGGCTTGCCTGGAAAGTTGGCTGATTGCCAAGAGAAGGACCCAACCAAATCCGAATTATTTATTGTCGAGGGTGATTCGGCAGGCGGCTCTGCGAAGCAGGGACGCGACCGACGTTTTCAAGCAATTCTTCCTTTAAAAGGAAAAATTCTAAACGTAGAAAAGGCCCGCTTTGACAAAATGTTGGCGAGCCAAGAGGTGGTTACATTAATTACCGTTTTGGGCACTGGCATTGGTATCGAAGAGTACAAAGCAGATAAGCTACGCTATCACCGCATCATCATCATGACCGATGCGGACGTAGACGGAAGCCATATTCGCACCCTCCTGTTAACTTTCTTCTATAGACAAATGCCGGAGTTAATTGAGCGTGGTCACATCTACATTGCTCAACCGCCACTATACAAAGTGAAGTTTGGAAAAAATGAGCAATATATTAAGGATGATGCTGAGCTCAATCAGCTGCTGTTAAAGATAGCGCTTGAAACGGCCTCATTACAAACACCTTCAGGTGAAATTATTGAGGGCGCAGACCTTAACGAGTTAGCTAAACACTATCAAGTGATCCAGTCAATCGTTGACCGACTATCGCGCACCATTGATGAGGACGCATTGCGCGCCATTGCATCGGGTACACAATTGAATCTAGATACCGAGAGCTCGGCCAACGAATCTGCCGTGCGCCTAAGGTTGGCTTTGGCAGACTCATTAAATCCTTTGGCCCTGCCACCAGAAATCATTGTTCAGAAGGAGGATCGCACAGAGCGTTTCAGGCTGCTACTTTCCCGTCGCATTCATGGAAACCTAAAGCTATCCTCCATTAATTCAGATTTTGTTCATGGCGATGATTATCAAAGCCTTGCTAATGCCGCAGCTGTTTTATCTGGCAAGGTTTTGCCGGGTTCAAAAGTGCGTCGCGGAGATCCAGACAAAAATCAAAAAGAACAAACCATCAGCGACTTTAGGGGGGCATTCTCCTGGCTATTGTCTGAGGCTGAGCGAGTACTAAGTCGCCAGCGCTATAAGGGTCTTGGTGAAATGAATCCATTGCAACTATGGGAAACAACCATGGATACAAATTCGCGCACCCTCTTGCAAGTTCGGATTGAAGATGCAATTGCTGCAGATCAAGTCTTTACAACGCTGATGGGTGATGATGTGGAACCGCGTCGCGCCTTTATTGAAAAGAACGCACTGATCGCACGCAACTTAGACGTTTAAGATATGAAATCAAAAAAATTAAAACCACCAAAGGTGGACCGATCTTCTATTGTTGTGAAAACCTCGCCAATACACGGCAAAGGGGTTTTTGTTGTTAAGCCGATTAAGAAGGGTCAAGCCATTATTGAGTACAAGGGTGAACGTATTAGCTGGAAGCTAGCAGAGAAGCGTCACCCACATGACCCAAGGGACCCAAATCATACCTTTTACTTTTCTTTGGATGATGGTCGTGTGATTGATGCTAAACACGGCGGTAATGCAGCACGCTGGATTAATCACTCCTGTAAGCCGAGCTGCGAAACAAAAGAAGATAAGTTTAGCGCTGAGCCACGTGTATTTATTTATGCAAAGCGTGCGCTAAAAGTTGGTGAAGAGCTGTTTTACGACTATTCACTAGATATTGAAGGTCGGATTACTAAGCAAATGAAGAAAGATTACGAGTGTCGATGTGGCGCCAAGAAATGCCGCGGCACCATGCTTGCGGTCAAAGACTAGTAAAGCATTTAATAAGCCATGTTGTATGTAACCATACAAGAGCTTGAGGCGGCGATTAATTATTGGCGCAGCCAGTCGCCTGCAGAGGGCGAGGAGCTGCGCTTATGTCCGGAAGCGGCTGCTCTTGCAAAGCCTTACGCGCTTCTGATTGTTCAGGG
>CAILON010000330.1 GCA_903835865.1 uncultured beta proteobacterium | reverse complement strand
CAATTTACCCAAGATCTTACAAAATCAAAAAGTACACTCGATTGAGCGCAGGGGTAAATATCTTTTAGTAGAGCTGGACTTGGGATATCTACTCTTACATTTGGGGATGACGGGTACCTTACGAGTGTTGCCTAGCTCCGAGCCGCTAAAGCTGCATGATCGGGTCACATTTGAGTTTGGCAAATTGAGCCTACGTTTGCATGATCCTCGAAAGTTTGGCGCTGTTTTGTGGCATCCCAAGACAAAAGGCCCCATTGAGAGCAATTCACTATTACAGAAACTGGGTACTGAGCCATTCTCCCCTGAGTTTGTTGGAGAGCTCGGCGCCAATATTTTGTATCAATGTTCGCGGGGTCGAAGTATTGCAGTCAAACAATTTTTATTAGCTGGTCAAGCCGTAGTGGGCGTGGGAAATATTTATTGCTCGGAAAGTTTGTTTGAGGCGGGTATTCACCCCGTTAAACCAGCAGGTAAGTTGACTCGACCCCAGTGCGCTCGCTTAGCAAATGCAGTGCGCTTGATTTTGAAAAAAGCGATTGATGCTGGTGGCAGCAGTTTGAAAGATTTTGTAAATAGCAATGGGGATCCAGGTCATTTCATGGTGCAAACCAAAGTCTATGATCGTAAAGACCAGCCCTGTAAGGTTTGCAAAACACCTATTAAGCAAATTGTGCAGGGCCAGCGCTCCACCTATTTCTGCCCGCAATGTCAAAAGCGTTAATCAAGCACTTTTCTAAAACCTTGATTGCTTGGCATAAGCAAAGCGGGCGCTCGGGATTGCCATGGCAAGATAATCGTGATCCTTATGCAGTATGGGTTTCAGAAATTATGTTGCAGCAAACTCAGGTGGCTACGGTTCTAGAGCGTTACCCCCGATTTATGAAGCGTTTTCCGACTGTTAAAAAATTGGCAGCTGCAGATGTTGATGAAGTATTGGCCGAATGGGCTGGCTTAGGTTATTACTCCCGCGCCAGAAATTTACATGCTTGTGCGCAGCAGGTGGTAAATCAATTCTTTGGAAGATTTCCGAGTGACCCACTTTTACTCGAACAGCTCAAAGGAATAGGGCGTTCAACAGCAGGCGCTATTGCGGCATTTGCATTTCTTGAACGTGCGCCCATACTGGATGCCAACGTCAAACGCATTCTTGCGCGCCTTTTCGCAGTAGAGGGACCATTACAAGACAAAGCGGTAAATGATCGTCTTTGGCAATTAGCTAGTGATATGCTGCCATCGGAGTCAGAGCATATGCCGGTGTATACCCAGGCCTTGATGGACTTTGGGGCAACTTGGTGCACTTCACGCAAGCCGGTTTGCATTGCTGGTGAAAAAAAGTGTCCTTATCTAAAAGATTGCCAAGCCAACTTGAGCGGTCAAGTACTTTCATTTCCGCAAAAAGTAGTGAAAGCAAAATCACCTGAGTTCAATTGCGACATGGTCTTCATGAGAAGTAGTGACGCTATTCTGTTGCAAAAGCGTCCGAGCAAAGCTATATGGGGTGGACTTTGGTCATTGCCAGAGGCACCATGGAAGGCAAGAACATCAGCCATGGAGTCCTTAGAAATCAATGCAAAAGAGTTGCTCGCGCTAGCATTGCCCGATGAAAAGAGTGGCGCGTTATTGAAATCATCATCAAAACTCATTCGGGGTGAGCAAATTAAACATGTCTTTACGCATCGTCGTTTATGGATACAAATTTGGGAATTAAATCTCTCCAAGCCTTATGAATTTTCAGGTTCAGATCTAAAGTGGGTGCCGCTTCGGCAATTGGGTAGGTATGGCCTACCGCAGCCGATCAAAGTGTTGTTGCAGAAATTGAGTCTAGCTCGCGGTGACGATCTAAAAAATTGAGCTCTAGGCTTGCAAGATCTTTTTGTGAGCGGAAATGTTCACTAATACGATTAACCAAATATACCGAGCGGTGTTGCCCTCCGGTACAGCCAATAGCAACAGTTAAATAACTGCGACCATCAGCAATGTAGTGTGGAAGCCATTTTTCAATAAATTGAGTAATGTCACTTTCCATGCTGATGACTTCTGGAATTTTTTCCAAAAATTCTTTCACGGGTTTGTCATTGCCAGTTAGTGGACGCAACACTGTGTCATAGTGCGGATTAGGTAAACACCGCACATCAAACACTAAATCTGCTTCGCTAGGAACCCCTTTTTTGAAACCAAAAGATTCAAAAATGACTGTCAGCCCAACTGGCTTATCCTTTAGCAGGTCTTTAATCCAGGAGCGTAATGCGTGGGCTGGAAGATTGCTCGTATCTATGCTGTGAGCCTGCATACGCAACGGTTCAAGTAACTGCCGTTCCCTATCAATAGCCTCAATTAATGTGGCTGACGGAGATTGCTTGGCATTGCTGGATAAGGGATGACGACGTCTGGTCTCAGAGAAACGTTGCACCAAGGTGTTGGTATCGGCATTTAAGAAAACGATGCGGACTTGATGATTGCGCCGCAGGTTTTCTAGAATCAAAGGCAGATTCTCAATGGACTGACCTCGGCGGGCATCAATAGCTACGGCGACCCGTTCACATTTTTCATTCTCGAGAGTAGTGATGAGGCTTTCCAGCAATGATACGGGGAGGTTATCTACGCAATCGTAGCCAGCATCCTCAAAAGCCCTCAAGGCTACTGATTTACCTGAGCCTGAGATTCCGGTAATCAGATTAATTTGCATGATTTAAAGCAGACGACCTTGTGACTTAGCAGAGTCAGCCTCTGCATTCATTTGGATACGCTGACGCTCAATGAATTCTTTTAAGGTATCTATGCCGCGCAATTGCAAAATCGTATTGCGAACTGCTGCCTCTACGAGTACCGCTAAGTTACGACCAGCAGCCACTTGAATTTTGACAGTGCGAATAGGCACACCTAAAACATCAATGTGTTGCGCCTCCAGTGGCAATCTCTCAAACTCTCCATCAGTTCTTCGGACTAGTTGAACAATGAGGCGTAATTTGAGCTTGCGACGCACAGCCGTTTCACCAAAGATGGTGCGAATATCTAGTAGACCAAGACCGCGCACCTCAAGTAGGTTACGCAGGATCACAGGGCAACGTCCTTCAATGTAGTCCGAGCCTAAGCGGGCAAAGTCAACAGCATCATCAGCCACCAAACCATGGCCACGAGAAATCAACTCAAGTCCCAATTCGCTTTTACCTAAACCTGATTCGCCAGTGAGCAAGACACCCAATCCTAAGATATCCATAAACACCCCATGCATCGTTATCTGGGGCGCACCAATTTTGGTTAAGTAAATGCGCAGGTGATCAATGACTTCTGCCGCAGAAATATTGGTAGTGAAAAGTGCGGTAGATGATCGTTGACAGAAGAGCTGTAAATCTGGATCTGCAGCTTTTCCATCTGCAACGATGACGCATGGTGGCGTCTTCGAAATTAAGTTGGAGATTTGTTCTTGTTTTTGTTTTGGTTCAAGGGCTGCGTGATAGTCAACCTCTTGCTCGCCAAAAATCTGAATACGACTTGGGTGAATCAGGTTTAAGTGACCAACCAGGTCTGAGCTAGCTGCTGCTGCCTTAACCGCTTCTAGCGGAAAAGTGCGGTCAGCGCCTTCTAGTCCGCCAATCCAAGAAAGTTTGAGATCTGAAACATTGTCATCAAAAATCTGCTGGGCAGTTACTCCATCTAAGAGTAAAGGCTGTGTCATTTTGGTAAGCCCCATTGTTGGAGTAATTCACATACTTTGTTTGGGTCGCTAGCGGAGAAAAGAAGCTTGCGAACATTGGCGTCGGATAGCAGTTGCGCTATTGAGGACAGAATTTCAAGATGTTGTTGGGTTGCCTTTTCGGGTACTAACAAGAAAATCAGAATAGAGACAGGCTCACCATCTGGTGCGGCAAACTCAATCGAGTTCTGTAATCGCATGAAAGCAGCAATTGGCTGCTTTAGGCCTTTTACGCGTCCATGGGGAATTGCAACACCAGCACCAAGGGCGGTTGATCCTAAATCTTCACGGGCATTCAGAAATTCCACAACTGCGTTTGAACTGATTCCAGCGTGTTTAGAAAATAATTCCCCAGCGGCTGCAAATGCATCAGCCCGATTATTAGCGGGGCTATCTAATGCAATGCAGTCGGGGGTAAAAAGATGAGTCAGGGCATTCATATCAAATGATTATAGGTGCCCCGACATAAGAACTTACTCAAAATGCTTTTCGTGATAGTGATCTTGGAGCTTTTCTTTGTGCTTGACCACTTGACGCTCAAGTTTGTCGACCACTGAATCCATCGCATGGTACAGATCAGCGTTATGTGCCTCGGCAAAGAGTTCCTTGCCTTTCAGATGAAGTGTGATCTCAGCGCTTTGACGTAAATCTTTTTCTTTGGCGTTATCTACAACAAGAAAGGCTGAAGCATCAATCACATGGTCAAAGTGCTTGCGAATTTTGGCTAAGCCTGCCTCAAGGTGCGTGCGCATGGATGGCGTAACTTCTACATGACGACTATTAATTTTCAAATTCATCAGCAACTCCTTTTGTGTACGCGTGCGCATGCTCATGCCTGGGGTGCGCAGCAAGCCCCTGAAATCGGTAGGTTGTATCTTTGGAAAGGAAATTCATGAACCTCCAGCGTATCAGCGAATGTGCCGAAAACCAAGAGGGGAAGCAATTTTTATTCCATAAAGGGCTGGGACGCTTACCCAGCTTACATTCGGAAGTTTTCGCCTAGGTAGACTCGACGTACTGCGTCATTTTGAATAATTTGGTCAGGTTTGCCTTCAGCCAGCACGCTGCCTTCGCTGATGATGTAGGCGTGGTCACAGATGCCCAGGGTTTCTCGAACGTTATGGTCCGTAATGAGGACGCCAATTTGACGGTCTCTTAAGAAGCGCACAATCCGCTGAATTTCCCCAACAGCAATAGGGTCAACACCGGCAAATGGCTCATCTAGCAAAATAAATTTAGGCGAAGATGCCAGGGCTCTAGCTATCTCTACGCGTCGCCGCTCACCACCAGAAAGGGAGAGAGCAGGATTGTCGCGTAGATGGCTAATTTGTAGTTCACCCAGGAGCTCATCAAGACGCTTGGCAATATCAGCCTTGCTTAGGGGCTTTCCCCCTTGTACTTGAAGTTCTAGAACGGCCTGAATATTTTCTGCAACATTGAGCTTGCGAAACACAGAGGCTTCCTGAGGCAGATAGGACAACCCCATCCGCGCACGTTCATGAATCGGGAGGTGGGTGATATCAGCACCATCCAAAACAATATTGCCCCCATCTAAAGGTACCAAGCCCACAATCATGTAGAACGAGGTGGTCTTGCCAGCGCCGTTTGGGCCAAGTAAGCCGACTACTTCTCCGCATCGAACTTGGACAGATACATCGCGAACCACCGTTCTTGACCCATAACGTTTTTGCAGGTTGTGCGCAGAAAGGGTAGGTGGATTGTTGGTTTGAGCTAAATCCGCTGTCATTTATCTACTAGGGCTTTTCTTCTTGGTATAAGGACTGCTCTTGCCATCGGCAGATCATCCGGTTTTGCATCTTTAGGTGGAAAAACTCGATAGTACTGCTTTACATCATCGTACTCAATTTTCCAGCCGCGCAATTGGTCCAGCATTTGCATATTCAGTAAGCGTTTTAGACTTGCATCGCCGGTGAGGGTGAGAATTTCTGTTTTCGCATCGTACGTGGCATGCGCTCCAAGCCCTTGCATAAATTCATTAGCCAGTCCTTCGCGACGCTGCCTAAAGGTGGCAACGGCATCTGGTGTGCCTTTGACATCTATGTACTCATAACCCTCTGGATCAATTTGGATGTGGCCATCTTCGCCAGTCACGATAATGCTGCCTTTTATTAGTAAGACTTCACCATTCAGGTCATAGACTTGGGACGTATCGTTGCCAGAAACTTTTTCTGCTTCAAGAATGATGGGTTTATCTTGATCAGCTTTTTCGGCATAAGCCAGGTTAGTAAGCTGCATGACAATTAATGCCAAGATTGCAATAACAAGGCGCGAAAGCATCTTATTGAGCTCCTTTTGGGGCGCGCTCAATGCGACCTTTAACCTGGCCAGTAAGCCTCATGCTTTGGTCCACGTTATTGAAGGTGCCGCCCGCAGTGGAATTCATGATAGACATACCCTGCTCTAAGGTAATCGGCTTATCTGTTTCAATAATGTCATCGTTGATGAAGACTTTGAAATAGCTCGAAGAAGCAAGCATACGAAGGCTTGCTGGTTGGGTCTCAGTTGCTGCTTGTGCAGGGCGAAAAATTTCAGCATTGTCGTAGAGATCCATGATGGTGAGGTCGCCATCCAGATGGCCTGTGTCTGCCTTTACAGTAACCGGCGCCTTGTCTGGTTGAAAGAGACGCATGCGTGGCGTGAGAATATCGATCGAAGCATCATCATCGTAGTGAGTGAGTTTTTTGCCAATCACACGATATTTAGTATTACCCATTTCATTAAGGGCGGACAGGGTGCCATCTTTAATGATGTAGTCGGGCTCATGAAGACGCACACGTGCAACGGCAGATTTTTCTTGAGGCGAATTTTTTTCAACTAGATAAAAAGTAATGAGCGTCAATAAACCCATTAAGAGCAAAGGCGTTAAGCCTAGCAATGCGCGTAAAACGCCTACTTTGATTTGTTGGGAATTTAAAGCCATTACTTACTGACGAGCCTTGTTCAGGAGTTCCTCATAGCGGTTTTGTGCTTTGAGAATAAGGTCGCATGTCTCGCGCACTGCACTGTTGCCACCGGATTGAGTGGTCACATAGTGCGCAAACTCTTTAACAGCTTCATGGGCTTGCGCAGGGCAAACTCGAAAGCCGGCATTCTTCATCATGGCCAGGTCTGGCCAATCATCGCCCATGACAGCACAATCCTTTGAACTCAGTCCTAGAGTTTTTAGGACTTCATTAAGTGCAATCGCTTTATTTTCAACACCCATATGGACATGTTTAATTGCCAATTCTTCGCAGCGCGCTAAAACCATTTTGGAATTACGGCCTGTAATGACCGCTGTTGGAATTCCACATTCCTCTAATAATTTAATCCCCAGACCATCTTGAATATCAAATGCCTTAAGGGATTCTTTGCCATCGGCACCAATAAATACTTGGCCACTAGTCAATACACCATCGACATCTAAAACGAGTAGTTTCACTTTGCCTGCCCGCTCCCAAGCTTGTGGGTACTGGGTGGCAGGGTTGGTAATGTGAGTATTAAAAGCGTTAGGCATGTATTAAATAACTTTAGCTGCAAATAAATCATGGAGATTGAGTGCGCCCAGAAGAGTGCCGGAAGCATCAGTAACCACCAATTGATTAATGCGATGTTTTTCCATCATTGCAATCGCCTCTTCAGCAATTAATTCTGGTGGGATGGTGCGTGGCTTAGATGTTGTTGCATCTTTAATGCTTACACCCTCGAGGTTACTGGTTTTTTCCAGCAGACGACGTAAGTCACCATCGGTAAAGATGCCCGTGACTTTATTGGCATCGTCTAGCGTAATCACCATGCCCATACGCTTAGAGGTCATCTCCAATAAGGCTTCTTGTAATGAAGCATTGATAGAAATTTTTGGCGTGTCTGCCAAAGTGCGCATCACTTCGCTAACGTGCATTAGTTGTTTGCGCCCTAAGCGACCGCCGGGATGCGAGCGGATGAAATCTTCCTCTTCAAAACCTCTTGCATCTAAAAGAGCGACCGCTAAAGCATCGCCCATGGCTAAAGATGCAGTAGTGCTAGTAGTGGGTGCCAAATTTAATGGGCAAGCCTCTTTCTCAACACTAGTATCAAGATGAGCATCAGCCAATTTGGCAAGAGAAGATTGTGGGGCACCAGTGAGTGCAATTAATTTAGCGCCAGTTCTTTTGACGATAGGAACAATGGTGAGCAGTTCTTCTGTTTCGCCGGAGTTCGATAAAGCCACAAATACGTCATCACGAGTCACCATCCCTAAATCGCCATGACTGGCTTCAGCAGGGTGTACAAAAAAGGCGGGAGAGCCAGTCGAGGCAAAAGTGGCAGCAATTTTGCGGGCAATATGACCAGATTTCCCGATACCAGAGACCACAATGCGGCCTTTGCAGCCGTGCAAAAGGTCGACTGCAAGTACGAGGGCATCAGCATTGGGGCCTTCTAGGCGATCACGCATGGTTTCTAACGCGGCAGCCTCAATAGTGAGGGTATCGCGCGCAAGCTTTAGGGTTCGTTCACGAGTCTTAGCTATCATCGAGTAAGTATATGCCGTCAGTCCTTCAGTTAACCCTCATTCTCTTGGCCTCAGGTGTGGCCGGAGTGGTTATTTTCCGCTATTTTGGCTTACCCCCTATTTTGGGCTATTTAGCCATTGGTGTCCTGATTGGGCCCCATGCTTTGGGCTTGGCCAGCGATACCGCTACTGTGAAGTATTTAGCTGAATTCGGGGTGGTTTTCCTGATGTTCTCGATCGGCTTGGAATTTAATCTGAATAAGCTTCGGGCAATGCGGATGACCGTATTTGGTCTTGGGGGTAGTCAGGTCGTTTTGACGATGCTCCTGGCGGTACCAGCTAGCCTATTCATGAACTGGATTTATCCCATCTCTTGGCATGCGGCTATTGCTTTGGGTGGTGCTTTGGCCATGTCCTCGACAGCGATTGTGACAAAGCTGATTTCTGATCGTTCGGAATTAGAGGCCGAGCATGGTCGTAATGTCGTCGGTATTTTGCTGTTCCAAGATTTGGCCGTGGTCTTTTTGTTGATCTTGTTGCCATCACTCGGAAAAAATTCTGCGGACCTATTTGTCGCTTTAACTGCGGCATCCATCAAGATCACTATTGCATTGGTTTTGATTTTCTTTATTGGCCAATCTTTGATGAGCCACTGGTTTAGATTGGTTGCAAAGCTGCGCTCACAAGAGTTGTTCATGCTCAATCTTTTGTTAATTGTGTTGGGCATGGCAGGTCTTACTGAGTACTTTGGTTTGTCCTTAGCGCTCGGCGCTTTCTTAGCGGGTATGTTGATATCGGAAACGCCCTATCGCCATCAAGTTGAGGAAGAGGTGAAACCCTTTCGCGATGTTTTACTGGGCCTCTTTTTTATTACGATCGGGATGTTGCTCGACTTCAATGTGATTCGTGAGCAGTGGGTCTTAGTCTTACTTTTACTTGTTGGGCCCCTGTTCTTCAAGTTCGGTCTGATCGCCATTCTTTCTCGTGCATTTGGTTCGAGTCTGGGTGTATCGATCCGCACAGGCTTATGTTTAGCACAAGCGGGTGAATTTGGCTTTGTTTTGCTCAACCAAATTGATGGCTTAGATTTAATTGATCCCACCCTTAGTCAGGCTGTGCTAGCGGCGATGTTGATCTCCATGTTCTGCGCTCCATTCTTAATTGAATATAGCGATCGAATAGCAATGCGTTTCTCGAGTAACGAATGGTTATTGCAATCCCTAGCACTAACTCGCGTCGCCGCGAAAAGTGTTCGCAATGAAAACCATGTCGTGATTTGCGGCTTTGGACGTTCGGGCCAAAGCTTGGCCCGCATGCTTGATCAAGAAAAGATTCCTTATATTGCTCTGGACTTAGACCCTGATCGCGTCAAGGAAGCAGCAGCGGCTGGCGACAATGTCGTCTATGGAGATGCAAGTCGCGAAAACTATTTAAATGCTGCTGGACTGAATAGAGCTAAAGCAGTAGTCATTACTTACGCCGATACTGCGGCAAGCATGCGCGTGCTCAGGCAGGTAGAGCATTTGCGCCCAGGAATGACGGTCTTAGTGCGCACTCGAGATGATGCGGATATTGGCAAGCTGCAGGCAGCTGGCGCTACCGAGGTGATCCCCGAGTTAATTGAAGGTAGTCTGATGATTGCATCCCATGTGCTTTTGATCATGGGCGTGCCAATGCGTAAAGTAGTGAGAAGAATTACGAGCGCTAGAGAAGAGCGTTACAGCTTATTAAGGGGGTACTTCCGCGGTTCTGCTGATGACGACTTTGGCTCTAATGAATCTTGGAGACTGCATTCAATTACCTTATTGCCAAAGTCACAGGCTGTTGGCAAAACCTTAGGCGAACTTCATTTAGAGAATGAAGGCGTTAGTGTTCAAGCAGTCAGACGTAAAGGTCGTAATGCTGACTATGTGAAACTGGCTTTATCCCCAGAGCTGCAATTGGAAGCCAATGATATTTTGGTAATCTCAGGTAATTCAGAGGCAACCGATTTGGCTGAAGCTAAATTACTCTGAGATCAAGCAGCAATAAATACTTTTTTGCTGTACTTATTTTTTCTTCTTGACGGGCGGCGCTTTGCGGGCAAGAAGCGGCGCTAAGTAGTGCCCAGTAAAGCTAGCCTCATTCTTGGCAACCTCCTCTGGGGTACCGGTAGCAATGATTTGCCCGCCTCCAGCGCCACCTTTGGGTCCAAGGTCAATAATCCAGTCGGCCGTTTTTATTACATCGAGGTTGTGCTCAATGATGACGATGGTATTACCTTGCTTCTTCAGGGTCTGAATAACGGTGAGGAGCAGCTGGATATCGTGAAAGTGCAAACCTGTTGTTGGTTCATCAAGGATATACAGGGTTCTACCGGTATCTCGTTTGGAAAGTTCTAGGGAGAGCTTGACTCGTTGTGCTTCACCGCCCGATAAGGTGGTGGCGCTTTGCCCTAGCTTCACATAACCTAAGCCCACATCTAGCAGGGTCTTTAGCTTTCGCTTAACAACTGGAACAGCTTCAAAAAACTCATGCGCTTGCTCTATCGTCATCGACAGCACTTCATGAATGTTTTTACCTTTGTAGCGAATATCTAAAGTCTCGCGGTTGTAACGCTTGCTATGACAAACATCACAAGGAACGTAGACGTCTGGCAGGAAGTGCATTTCTACTTTGAGAACGCCATCCCCCTCACAAGAATCGCAGCGTCCACCTTTAACGTTAAAAGAGAAGCGTCCTGCCTCGTAACCACGTTCACGGGAGGCGGGCACTCCGGCAAAGAGCTCTCGAATGGGTGTAAACAGCCCTGTATAGGTAGCTGGATTTGAGCGAGGCGTTCTGCCAATCGGCGACTGGTCAACACTGATGACTTTGTCAAAATGCTCCAGACCCTTCATTACATCATGGGCAGCAGGCTCTGCATTGGAGCCGTAAAGATGTTGGGCTACTGCGTGGTGCAAGGTGTCATTGATCAGGGTAGATTTGCCAGAGCCAGAGACGCCTGTAACGCAAGTTAATAGACCCACTGGAATCTTGGCGTGAACGGACTGCAAATTATTGCCACGTGCACCAATGATTTCTAGGAAACGATCATTCACTGGAATCCGTTTTTCGGGAACTGCGATTGCTTCGCGTCCAGCAAGGTAAGCTCCAGTAAGGGAATTGGGGTTGGCCTCTACTTCGGCAGGGGTCCCCTGTGCCACCACTTCTCCACCGTGAACGCCTGCGCCAGGTCCAATATCGATAACCCAGTCGGAAGCGCGAATCATGTCTTCATCATGCTCAACTACAAGAACACTATTGCCTAGGTCGCGTAGATGTTTGAGGGTTCCAATCAAGCGATCGTTATCGCGTTGATGTAATCCGATGGAGGGTTCATCAAGCACATACATCACGCCTGTTAATCCAGAGCCAATCTGGGATGCAAGGCGAATACGCTGCGCTTCTCCGCCGGAGAGGGTGTCAGCACTGCGCTCTAAGGAAAGGTAATCTAAGCCAACATCATTCAAAAAGCGAAGACGTGCGCTGATTTCTTTTACGATCTTGTCAGCTATTTCTCGTTTGGCGCCTTTGAGTTCAAGCGCCTCAAAATATTCTTTTGCTTCTTTCAGCGGCAGAGCACTGATTTCATATATAGCGCGTGACTGCTTCTTTTCACCCACTTTGACAAAGCGTGCTTCTTTGCGCAAACGGCTACCTTTACATTCTGGGCAAGTTTGGACATTTTGATAGCGTGATAGTTCTTCGCGAACAGTCATTGAGTCAGTTTCGCGGTAGCGTCTCTCAAAGTTCGCAACAATTCCTTCAAATGCATGCTCACGAATACTATTTTTACCGCGCTCATTAATGTATTCAAATGGAATAGTGATATCACCAGAGCCTAATAAGATAAGGTCTTGCTGTTTCTTTGAAAGCGTTTCAAAGGGTTTCTCCACATCAAAACCGCCATGCTTCGCAAGGGTTTGCAAGAGTTTGAAATAAAACTGGTTGCGGCGATCCCAACCTTTAATAGCGCCCGATGCAAGCGATAAGTCGGGGTGTGCCACGATACGTTTAGGATCAAAGAAGGATTGATGTCCTAGACCATCGCATGAAGGGCAGGCACCCATTGGGTTATTAAATGAGAATAAGCGGGGTTCTAATTCTTGCAATGAATATGAGCAAACAGGGCAGGCAAATTTACTGGAAAAAATCATCTCCTTGCCATTATCCATGTCTACGATCATGGCTTTGCCGTCTGCAAGACGAAGGACTGTTTCAAATGATTCAGCAAGACGCTGCTGAATATCGGGGCGTACTTTAATGCGATCCACAACAACTTCAATAGAGTGCTTATCGTTTTTCTTCAGGACTGGTAATTGATCTACTTCAAAGATTTCCGCCTTAGCGGTATTGGTAGTGCCGCCACCAGAGCGCACCCTGAAGCGGACAAAACCTTGTGCTTGCAGGTCTTGAAAGAGATCTACAAATTCACCTTTACGCTCACTCACGACGGGCGCAAGAATCATGAGCTTAGTGTCTTCTGGCATTGCGAGTACGGTGTCAACCATTTGAGAAACGCTTTGCGCTTCTAGTGGTAAATCGTGATCAGGGCAATGTGGGGTACCAGCGCGCGCAAATAACAGGCGCAAGTAGTCATGAATTTCTGTAACCGTGCCAACGGTCGAGCGGGGATTGTGACTCGTCGCTTTTTGTTCAATCGAAATTGCTGGCGATAGACCTTCGATCGTGTCCACATCTGGCTTTTCCATCAGTTGCAAAAACTGACGAGCATAGGCAGAAAGTGATTCGACATAGCGACGTTGGCCTTCTGCGTACAGGGTGTCAAAAGCTAAAGAGCTTTTGCCTGAGCCTGATAAGCCTGTGAGGACGACTAACTTCTCCCTAGGGATGTCTAGATTGATGTTTTTAAGGTTGTGGGTGCGGGCACCGCGGATCTTGATTTCGTTATTCATGATTTTTTAGCGTAACTTGTTAATATAGCTCTTTCCGATGAATCCTTCTGAACTCCGCTCCACTCTGGCCTTAGCAGGCATCTTTGGCCTCCGTATGCTGGGCCTTTTCTTGCTTTTGCCAGTCTTTAGCATTCATGCCCAGGGCTTGCCTGGTGGGGAACATGCTTTTTGGGTTGGTTTGACCCTGGGCATCTTCAATATTGTTCAGGCCTGCTTTTATATCCCCCTGGGGCGCTTATCAGACCGTATTGGTCGCAAACCTGTGGTTTTATGGGGCCTTTCTTTGTTTGTGGCCGGAGCACTCATTTGCGCGTCCCAAGATGACCTCCTATGGATTGCAATTGGACGTGGAGTGATGGGTGCGGGCGCGGTATCAGCAGCGATTTCTGCATGGGTAGCTGATTTAACTCGTGAACAGGTCCGCACCAGGGCAATGGCTTTGGTCGGTGGCAGCATTGCCCTCTCTTTTGCTTTGTCCCTAGTGATTGCTGCGCCGCTATACCGAGTGATTGGCTTAAGCGGAATTTTTATAGTGCTGGCAATACTTGGCGTCATTGCCATGTTTGTGACTTACTACGTTCTACCAACAAATAAACCTGAGGCTAAACAGCAACAAGCCCCTTTGAAAGAAGTTTTCTTTCGCCCAGAACTGATGCGCTTGAATCTTGGCGTATTTGTATTACACGCTACTCAAGTAGCCATGTTCTTAGTGGTCCCACGTTTATTAGTACAAGCTGGCCTGCCACTTTCTTCGCATTGGGAAATTTATCTACCGGTGGTATTACTCTCATTTGTGTTCATGGCACCCATCTTGATCTTTGGAGAAAAGAGGCAACAGCTCCGATCAGTTTTGCTAGTGGCAATTGTTTTGCTGCTGATTGCGGAGTCAATATTTACTCAGGCATCTTCAGTCATGATGATTGCTTTTGCTTTATTGGTTTATTTCGTAGGATTTAATTTATTAGAAGCTTTGCAGCCTTCCTTGGTTTCTCGTTTTGCCAAAGAATCCAAGGGCACAGCTTTGGGCGTTTACAACACGACGCAATCGATTGGCTTGTTTACAGGGGCTGCCATTGGAGGGTATTTGATGGATAGCCATGGCGATATATCGGTCTTTGCCATGGGCGCAGCCCTCTTAGTTTGCTGGCTTATAATTGCTTGGTCGATGGGTGAAATGCCAACGAGAGCAACTGAATCAAAGGATGTAGCCGCAAAGACATAGCCGCAGTTTCATTGATTTATTAAAGTGAGCAGTTTATTTTTCAGCAGTAATAACAGTAGTATTTTTCTTCGGGAGACAACATGGCTTCGGTAAATAAGGTCATCATCGTAGGTAACGTAGGACGTGATCCAGAAACGCGTTATATGCCAAGCGGCGACGCAGTTACGAATATTTCAGTAGCAACTTCAGATCGCTATAAAGATAAGCAAACTGGCGAAATGAAAGAAACCACAGAATGGCACCGTGTTGCATTCTTTGGCAAGCTTGCAGAAATCGCTGGTCAGTATCTTAAAAAAGGTTCACAGGTTTATGTTGAAGGTCGTTTGCGCACACGCAAATGGACTGATGCTAGTGGTCAAGAAAAGTATTCCACTGAGATCGTTGCAGAAACCATGCAAATGCTTGGTGGTAAGCCAGTAGGCGGTGGTGGCGATGGTGGCGAGAGCTATAGTCGTTCAAAGTCTTCTGAGCAGTCAGCACCAGCAGCATCTAATGCTGCTTCGCTCGGCGCAATGGATGATGACATCCCGTTTTAAGTAAGGCCGTAATAGCAAAACCCCTTCTAGGATTTCCTACAAGGGGTTTTTTATTGCCTAAAATCTAAATACTTAAATATTTATTGACGTGCGTGGCGTGTATTGTCGGGCCATGGCGCATTGTGATCAGTGCGGAAGGGGTTGATATCTAATCCGCCACGTCTGGTGTAACGAGCATAGACCGATAACTTATCCGGTTTGCATTCTCGTTTGATGTCGCTGAAAATAGTTTCAACGCAGTGTTCGTGAAATTCACCTAATTGCCTAAAGCCAATGAGGTAGCGAAGTAATCCTTCTTCTAAAATCGGGCGCCCCTGATAGCGGATTTGCACACTCGCCCAATCAGGCTGGCCAGTGACAGGGCAGTTGGACTTGAGCAAGTGGGAAACAAGACACTGTTCAATTGGGCCAAAGTCTTCGTTGATGCCAAGTAAAGTAGGATCAGCTGGAATATGTGGATCAATCTCAATATCAAGTCGATCCAGAAGAACGCCACCCATTTCTTGTATACCCTTTTTAGCAATCGTCTCGTTCGCTTGAATACGAGCGGTAATTTTGCTGCCTGCAGCAGCTGATAAATCAGCTACTAGTCGTTCACGCACTTCTTGCTCATCTGCAAAGCGCGCGTTGTTCAGACTATTGAGATAGAGCTTAAAAGATTTGGACTCAATCATGTTTGGTGAGTCTGCAGGAATCTGAAACTCGGCCAATGCAATTTGGGGTTTTCCTTTGGTGTTTAGCCAACTCAATTCAAAGGCATTCCAAATGTCGATACCAACAAATGGCAAAGCTTGCCCTGCCTTGATGTTTAATTTCAAACGGTTCTCAGAGCGCGGAATTTGAAATAGCAAGCTAGGATCATATTGATCCGGATATTGCGTAGCTTGGCCAAGCGGTAGGGTTGCCATGGAATAAATACTATTTTGTTTTGGGTTGATTCGAGACGCCAGATACAACATGGCCAGTAGGCGCAACTGATGCAGCAGATTGGCAGTGTCCAGTTTGATCGTCAAAGAAAAAATCAGGCTCGAATTCTCGGAGGAATTCACTCTTCGATAAACCACCTAAAAACATTGCCTCATCCACATCGACGCCCCAAGCCATCAGAGTACGAATTGCGCGTTCATGTGCTGGTGCTGAACGTGCAGTCACTAGGGCTGTACGAATGCGCATGCCATTTTCACTGGTAGAGCGCTGCAAACGATGGAGGGCTTCTAGTAATGGCTTAAATGGGCCTGGCGGTAATGGAATATCGACTTTTTTACTTTCGTGATCTACAAAAGCTTCCAACCCTTTTTTCTGAAACACTTGTTCAGCTTCGTCAGAGAACAGTACGGCGTCTCCGTCAAAGGCGATCCTGATTTCATTAGGGTGAGATTCAGCTGTTTTGCTCGATTCTGGATAGACGCGTGCAGCTGGAAATCCTGCATCTATCGTCGCTCTGACATCGTCCTCATTGGCTGATAAAAAGAGATTGGCATGTAAAGATCGTAAGTAGTGATAAGGCGGGCGACCGCGCGTAAATACACCACGTTCTAAATGCAAGCCATGATGCTCTGCAGAGCGGAACACCCGCAAACCACTGACAGGATCATTGCGCGAGAGAATCACCACTTCAACACGTTGCTCACCCTCTTCATTAAAGGCGAGAAGTTTTTTGACGAGCGGAAATGCAACACCCGTCTGCGCTGCTACACCAAGACGCTCTAGCTGCAACTTCATATAGGCGCTGTCATCAGTGGATTCAAAGATGCGATTCTCTTCTTCAAAATCAAAGAGTGCTCGCGAAGAAATCGCAACAACGAGTTTTCCGGTTAGTGAGTACGACATCTTATAAATGAGATCTCATTTAAGGAATAAACGGTAGGCGGGATTATTAGTTTCATCCCAATGTGGGTAGCCGAGAGCCGATAAGAATTTTTGAAATTTTTGCTGCTCATTCTTGGGAACCTGCATACCCACCAAGATCCGTCCATAGTCTGCACCATGGTTGCGGTAGTGGAAGAGACTGATATTCCAGTTGGGCGCCATGCTCGTTAAGAATTTCATTAAAGCGCCTGGACGCTCAGGAAATTCAAAACGATAGATCAATTCATCTTTAGCCAGTGCAGAATGCCCACCAACCATATGGCGTAAGTGGGACTTCGCTAATTCATCATGCGTTAGATCAATCGTGGCAAATTTAGCTTTGCGGAAATGCTTTGCAATCGCCTCGCTATCGCCAGCCTTTTGAGTGCTAATGCCTACAAAGATATGTGCTTCACTTTGATCGCCAATGCGGTAGTTAAACTCGGTGACATTGCGCTTGCCAAGTAACTCGCAGAAGCGTTTAAAAGAGCCGCGCTCCTCAGGGATAGTTACAGCAAATACTGCTTCACGGAATTCACCTACATCAGCACGTTCAGCTACAAAGCGTAGGCGACTAAAGTTCATATTAGCGCCGCATGCAATAGCAACCAAAGTCTTTTTCTTGATATGCTTTTTCTCGACGTACTTCTTCATGCCAGCAATGGCTAGGGCGCCAGCAGGCTCAAGAATGCTGCGGGTATCTGTAAAGACATCGTTAATTGCGGCACAGATCTCATCGGTATCTACGGTGATGATTTCATCAACCACCT
>CAILON010000329.1 GCA_903835865.1 uncultured beta proteobacterium | reverse complement strand
TATTGGAAAACTGCTGCCTCTGGATACTGGGTTTCAATATAAATATCGCCGCCCGTTTGTCCCTCTAAGCCAGCCCGGCCTGCGCGACCGGCTACCTGCACCAACTGTGCAAATAATCTTTCCGCAGCCCTAAAGTCTTGTGAAAATAATCTACTATCTGCGTCGAGCACGGCAACCAAGCCAATATTTTGGTAATCATGGCCCTTTGCAATCATCTGCGTTCCCACTACAAGGTCTACATTGCCAGCATGTATTTGCTGAAATAGCTCTTCAGCGCCCTTGCTCTTCTTGCTTGAATCCGTATCTATTCTCAGCACCCGAGCATTGGGCCATATTTCCTCGATAGAGTCTTCAATTTTTTGCGTACCTTGTCCCAGCACCCTTAGATCAGCATTTCCACAATCGGGACAGTGCTCTGGAATGACTTTAACCAGGCCGCAATGATGGCAACTCAATACTGGCTTTCTCCCTAATGCGCCCGCTTTATGCATGACCATATAGGAGCTGCACTGCTGACATGACGACAGCCAAGAACAAGCGCTGCAACTGAGAACCGGCGCATATCCTCTGCGATTAATCAGTATCAGGCTTTGTTTTTTCTGCTCTAAATTTTTGCTAATGGCGTTGACTAATGTTTTAGTAATCGGGCTTTTGTTTGCAGGCCTCCCAGCATCTCCTGGGCTAAATTGATTTTGCGGATCTCGCGTATTAATTAGATGCACTTTGGGTAGGCTTGCACCTTGGGCTCGCTGATCTAAACGAATATATTCATAGCGCCCTGCCTTAGCAGCCATCCAGGTCTCAAGCGATGGCGTTGCCGATGAAAGCACAATAGGGGCCTTTACATCATGTGCGCGCCATATTGCTAAATCTCTGGCTGAATATCGAATGCCATCTTGCTGCTTGTAAGAGGGGTCATGCTCTTCATCGACCACAATAGCTCTTAAGCCTGGCATCGGGGTTAGCGCAGCCAACCTAGTGCCCAAAATGATTTGTGCTTTTCCTGTCATTGCCTCATACCAAGCAACACCTCTTTGCTTTTCAGGAACAGCACTGTGTAACACCGCCATTTTTTTATTTGGAAAATATGCGCGCACTCGACGCTCTAATTGTGGTGTTAAATTAATTTCTGGAACTAGAATTAAAACTTGCGCAGATTCATCTTCCAATATTTCACTTAACCAATTTAAAAATACCGCAGTTTTTCCGCTACCAGTTTGCCCTTGCAACAAAATTGCCTTGAATTGTTTTTCTTTGCTGCAACTTGCTAATGCATCTAAAGCGCGCTTTTGTTCTTCATTTAATTGCGCTACGCTAATGAAGCCCTCACTCAATGCTTCTTGATTTTTTTTCTTTTTTCTCTCTGCCGCTGCAGCCAGTTTTTTAGGGATTTTTTCCCAATCCTCAGGCTTTTTCCACATCTGCGGAATGGTGGGAATAATGGTTTCCCCAAGGGCATGAATGTAGTACTGGCTTGCAAAATTCATCAGCCTCAATGCCGCAGAATCCAAAGGTGGCAATGGGGCCAGCCCCTGTACACTTTTTAATTTTTCAATATCAAAATCAGAGTGAGCACTTACTTTTATTACTACACCAATCAACGTAGAGCGCCCAAATGGGACTTCTACAAGCTGGCCAATGCTTGGCTCAAGACCTAATTTTTGAGCGTCCCATAGATAGTCAAAGCCTTGGGCTAGGGGCTTATCAACAACTACTTGGACCACGATTGGAGCGCTCATTTTTTACTTCAGTTTTCTATTTTGCCTGTGGATAAGTCTGTGGATATCATCCGATGATTCTGATTTATAAGCCAATTTACCAGCAAACCATTTTTGCACTCTTTTCGAGCTTTTTATTTATTTTATATATAAATCAATAACTTAAGAGCTGATCCGAAAGTTTAAGATGATCTTTGATGCCAATCTCACTGAATTTCGAATTCTGACCCTATCTGTGCATAACTTTCTATCAAAATTTGATTTCAAGTTAGCAGTTACTTAGGATTAGTGCTTGGATCTAAGTGCCTTGGAGTGATTTATCACCGTTTCAGCCAAAACCGAAACGCTTTCAGGCGGGGTGAATTGAGAGATCCCATGACCCAAATTAAAGATATGCCCGTCCAAGGAATGCAAGCCCGGCTTTAGAGCTGGTGACGCTGCCAAGTCATCCAAGAGCAGACTGGCCTGCTTGGCTATTTGTTTGGGCTCAGAGAAAAGGATGAGAGGGTCTAGATTGCCCTGCAATGCCAAAGGCTTACCCAAGGCAAGCAACTGTTTGCGAGCCTTGCTCAGCGACATAGTCCAATCAATGGCAATCACATCAGCCCCAACTTGCGCCATATCGTTTAACCAAATACCGCCGCCCTTGGTGAACATAATGACCGGGATTTTTCGTCCCTCATATTCGCGGGGTAATAGGGCAATAACTTTTTGCATTGCTGCTAAAGACATTGTCTGATACCAACCATCGGGTAGCATGCCGCCCCAAGTATCAAAAATCATTAATGCTTGTGCGCCTGCTTTGACTTGTTCTATTAAATAAGCCGCAACAGATTGTGCATTGATATCCAAAATATATTGCAACAAATCTGGACGGCTAAACATCATGGTTTTAGCATGACGAAAATCGTCTGAGCTAGAGCCATCAATCATGTAGCAAGCCAATGTCCATGGGCTTCCAGAGAAGCCAATCAAAGGGACCCGTTGTTTGCCATCCTGTATTAGCGCTTTGCGAATTTCTGAAACAGCATCGAATACATATTGCAGCTGACTCATGTCGGCTACACGTAATTTCTTGACCGCATCTTCAGTGCGAAGTGGCTTATCAAAACTCGGCCCTTCTCCAGTCGTAAATTTGAGACCTAATCCCATGGCATCTGGGATAGTCAAAATATCAGAGAACAAAATCGCCGCGTCCAATGGATAACGATCCAAGGGCTGAAGGGTTACTTCAGTAGCATATGCAGGGTTTTTTGCGAGCCCAAGAAAGCTTCCTGCTCTAGCGCGTGTAGCGTTGTACTCAGGAAGATATCGGCCGGCTTGACGCATGAGCCAAAGCGGTGTTTGATCAACCGCTTCGCCCAGGCAGGCCTTTAAAAACCGATCATTTAACAGCAAGGGGATGACCGGTAATTACTTTTTACGACGGAAACGT
>CAILON010000328.1 GCA_903835865.1 uncultured beta proteobacterium | reverse complement strand
TCATCTGAGGTACCAATACCATCACCTCTTTGGCCAATTTTTCTGATGTGGTGAATAACCATGCAGGAGACTCATGACCATGCTCGGCCTGTCCAACAAGATCACTTGCCACAATTTTTGGATCTGCTGTCTCATCCGCTATGACAGCAATTTCAGATGGTCCAGCAAAAACATCGATACCGACCTTACCAAACAGTGAGCGCTTAGCCTCTGCCACAAACTTGTTCCCTGGCCCCACCACTACATCAGCAGGCTTACCAGTAAATAATCCATATGCCATTGATGCAATTGCTTGCACTCCACCCAAGGTCATAATGATGTCTGCCCCGGCAGCCTTAAATGCATAAAGTACATAAGGATGAATGCCGCCACCCCGAAATGGACTTGAACACGCAATAATATTCTTAACCCCTGCTGCTTTCGCCGTTGCTACGGTCATATAGGCAGAGGCAATATGAGCATATCTACCGGAAGGTGCATAACAACCCACTACATTTACCGGCAATACCTTTTGACCTGCAGTAACCCCGGTATGCAAAGTGGTAGAAAAATCTTGAATACTATTTTTCTGCGCAATAGCAAAGTCATAAACCTGCTTTACAGCAAAATCAATATCTCGCTTTACCGCATCAGGGACATCGGCCAATATGGTATTCATCACTTGTTCTGACATCACAATATCGCCAGACCATTTATCCAGCTTTAAGGCGTATTCTTTAACGGCTGATTCACCATTCTTCTCAATATTGACAAGCATCTCCGTAACCACTTGCTGAGCAGTTGATGTCTCAGTTTCTGGGGTTTTGGCAGCTTTTTTTAAATAATCTATAGACATATTTCTGACCTCAAATTTTGTAAGCGCTTACAGGCTGCATCTAAAAAATGAGGTTGCCCCCATTTTTTAGATTGCATTATCGACTACTTAGCGTTGTTTGCAAATTCACGAAGCTTCTTATCTGCATTCACCATTTTCATAAACTCATCAGTGACGTATTCATTTGCTGGCGGTACAGTTTGGATTGCTCCAGTGGATTGCATAAAGGCAGCAATCGCATTAAACCAACCATCGACCTGTGATGGGCCTTTAGAGCTATCCATAATTTTCAACTCGGTTGCCAAGTCATAGTTTGGACGGGTATCAAATTCCTTTTTCATTGAAGCTTCAGAAATAGTGACACCACCCTGTTCATAAAACTTTTTCATCATGGCAATCGCTTGTGGCTTATTGGCATTCATCCATTTCCAGGCACGTAAATACACCGCTAAGAACTTGGCCACATTTTGTGGATTTTCTTTTGCATAATCACCACGCACAATCAAAGCTCCAGGTACAAATGCTCCACCATCTTTACCTGTACAGATCACCTTAGCTCCAGCCTTTTCCTCTAAGGTGTAAATATTTGGGGCCCATAAGCCACCAAAATCTGCATTACCCGATGACATTGCAGAAATAATCTCGCCCTGCCCCATATTTTTAATGACAACATCAGTCTTCGCTAAACCATACTTCTTAAGGCAAGACTGAACTGCATAATCACCTGTGGAGTTACCAGTCAGCACAATAGTCTGCCCTTTTAAGGACTGAGGATTTGCAGCAAATGCTTCTGCAGCTTTTGAAGTCGCAAGCAATGCATTGCCAGCGGATTCATCATTACTAAGTCCGATGGTCTTAATGCCAAATCGGACGTAACCCAATACGGCTGGTACAGACCCTGTACCACCCACATCCCAAGATTTAGAGGCAGATGCAGCAATTTGTGGAACACCAGCCGGGAATGTACTAAATTCAGGCTTTAGGCCTAGCTCACCCCACCAGTTTTTTTCTGTTGCCACAAAAAATGGTAGCGCCCAATACAAGGCAGGCTGATAACTTACTTTAATATCTGTGAGCGCAGGCTTTGCTTGCGCGTAAACATTGCCAACACTTGCAGCCGCCAGCATAGTTGCCCCCAAAATACTTGCTAATGATTTTTTAAATTGCATTTTTATCTCCTTCATACATTACAAAAGTAAATCAATGATCAACACCCAGGTTTTGCTCCCGCAACAACTTCCAAATCTGACTACGTAACTGCACAAATGAACTCAAATCCATTACATCCTCAATACGAGTGTGGGTATCCCAGCCTTCTTTTTCACGAATTGGCTTAATTTCAATCACATCTCGAATTAATCCAGGTCTTCTAGACATCACTACTACTCGATCTGCGAGGTATACCGCCTCTTCAACTGCATGGGTAATAAAGAGAACGGTTTTAGGATTCTTACGTGCAAGCCTCACAAGTTCTTCCTGCATCACGACTCGTGTTTGCGCGTCCAAGGCACCAAATGGCTCATCCATCAACAGCACTTCCGGCTCCAACACATAAGCTCGTGCAATTGCCACACGTTGCTGCATGCCGCCTGATAACTGATGTGGGTAGGCCTGTTCATAACCTTCTAAGCCCATGAGCGAAACTAAGCGGGCCGTCTTTTCACGTTTTTCAGCTGTACTCATATTCATTGATTTGAGACCAAATTCAATATTTTCTTGGACAGTTTTCCATGGGAATAAGGCAAATTGCTGAAATACGACCGCACGATCTGGGCCGGGCCCTTTAACCTCTTTGCCCCCAACCAGCACACGCCCTTTGCTCGGCATCTCCAGACCAGCTACCATACGTAAGCAAGTTGTCTTGCCGCAACCGGATGGTCCAACAATAGCAACAAATTCCTTATCCTTAACGGTTAAGTCGATGCCACCGACGGCTAAAAATTCTTTACCGCCCTGCTTAAAGCTACGTTGCACCGAATCGAAAACAATATCTGCCATAAATCAAATTTCTCTATAGTGAACAGCAAACTTTTCAGCCTGCCTTAAAAGCACGTCAATCAATAAACCGATAAGGCCAATTGCAATCATGCCGCTCATTACAATATCAGTCTGAATACTTGCTTGACCCTTAACCATCATGTAGCCCACACCACTAGAAGCCACAATTAATTCTGCGCCAACTAAAGATTGCCAACCT
>CAILON010000327.1 GCA_903835865.1 uncultured beta proteobacterium | reverse complement strand
GCGCGTTATTGAGATCAAAGAGTTCGGGACACCAGAAATGTTGGTGTCCGCCACTCGACCAGATCCAGCAGTTCCTATTGCTGGAACTGGGGAGGTCTTGATTAAAGTATTGGCAGCTGGTATTAATCGCCCCGACGTATTGCAACGTAAGGGGCATTACCCAGTTCCCGCTGGGGCTTCCGATATTCCTGGTCTTGAGGTTTCAGGCGAAATTATTGGCGGTGACTTAGCGCATGCAGATAATGCTTTTGGCTTGAAGGTTGGCGATAAGGTTTGTGCCTTAGTGCAAGGCGGTGGTTATGCTGATTTGTGCCTCGCGCCGATTGCCCAATGCTTGCCATACCCTAAAGACTTTACTGATCAAGAGGCAGCAGCATTGCCTGAGACTTTTTATACCGTATGGAGCAATGTATTCATGCGCGGTGAATTGTCTAAAGGCGAAACACTATTAGTTCAAGGTGGATCAAGTGGCATTGGGGTTACTGCTATTTTGATTGCCAAGGCTCTTGGTCATAAAGTCTTCGTTACTGCTGGAACAGATGAAAAATGTTCTGCTTGTGTCAAATTAGGTGCTGATTTAGCGATCAATTACAAGACGCAAGATTTTGTTGAAGAAATCAAAAAGGCTACTGACGGTAAAGGTGTTAACGTAATCTTGGATATGGTGACAGGTTCATACGTGCAACGTGAGATTGATTGTCTTGCTGATGACGGACGGATCGTTATTATTGCTATTCAAGGTGGCTCTAAAGCTGAAGTAAGCACTAATCAAATATTACGACGTCGTCTCACCATTACTGGATCCACTTTGCGCCCACGGCCAGTTGCATTCAAAAAAGAAATTACCAAGCAGTTGTACGACCATGTATGGCCTTTACTAAATGCAGGTCAATTGAAACCCGTTATTTATAAAACATTTACGCTAGATCAAGCTTCGGATGCACATCGTTTGATGGAGTCATCGGAGCATGTCGGCAAGATTGTTCTCACTGTTTAAAGATCTTTAGAGCGCTATGCGACCACTTATAGTTATTGGCAACTGGAAGATGAATGGCAGTCTTGCAAGCAACCAAGACTGGGTCAAGACTGTCGCTCGCGGTATGGAAAGTGGCATGCCAGCTGGTCGTAAATTTGTTGTATGCCCGCCTTTCCCATACTTATCTCAATGTGCTGGCATGATTAAAGAACATTCCTTAGCTTTTTTAAGCTTGGGTGCTCAGGATGTCTCTGCACAATCTTCTGGAGCTTATACCGGTGAAGTTGCCGCCTCTATGCTCAAAGAGATGGGTTGTAGCTACGTCATTGTGGGTCACTCAGAGTGTCGCCTATTGCACCATGAGGTTGATGAGGTAGTTGCCGCAAAAGCATTGGAAGTGTTAGATAACGGTATGACACCAGTGATTTGCGTGGGTGAAACTGCCGATGAGAGAAACTCAGGCAGGGCACAAGAAATTGTTTGTGGGCAGGTGGCCAAACAGGTCAGCGTATTGCAAGATCGTCTAGCAGATTGCTTAATTGCCTATGAGCCAGTTTGGGCCATCGGGACCGGCAAAGTTGCCAGTGCCCAAGTTGTTCAGGATATGCATCGTGCCATTCGCCTTCAATTGGCTGAATTTGATGAGGATGTAGCTTCACATGTAGGAATTTTGTATGGTGGCAGCGTCAAACCTGACAATGCTGTCGAATTATTTGCGATGCCTGATATCGATGGCGGATTGGTTGGGGGTGCTTCTTTAAATCCTCAGGATTTCCTTGCTATTTGCCAGGCATAGTTTTTTTATTGGAGATGAGCTGTGGAATGGTTTAAAACTTTATTGATCGTATTGCAGGTGGTTTCGGCTTTGGCCGTCATTCTGTTGGTCTTGTTACAGCAAGGCAAAGGCGCCGACATGGGTGCAGCTTTTGGATCTGGTGCTTCTGGTAGCTTATTTGGTGCCAGTGGCTCTGCGAACTTTTTATCCCACACAACCGCCATTTTTGCTGCAGTGTTCTTTATGAGCACCCTAGGAATTACCTGGTTGGGTAATAAGAAAGAAGTGAGTCCAGGTGTCTTATCAGGAACTACAGCTCCAGTAGTTGCGCCGGCTCCTCCAGTAGCGCCAGTTCAAGATCCTACAAAACCTGCAGTTCCTAAGTAAAAAAGTAGGCTTTTACAGATAGGCATACCCCTAATTTGGGGTTGTTCAGTTGTGCAATGCAGTAGAATTGACAGGTTTTGCAAGATGCCGACGTGGTGGAATTGGTAGACACGCTATCTTGAGGGGG